>JBFJON010000139.1:0-5305 GCA_041617575.1 Nitrospirales bacterium
GCAGACGGCCATTACTAAAGAACTGATGGATATTGTAGGAGGAGCCGAGGCCCTCAAATAAATCACAGGTTGCAAGGAACAGTTTTGGAGACAACGCTGTCCAGCAACTTTTCCAACCAAGGAGCATATGGTGGGTACCAATACTGGAAACGGAAAAGTCGTACAAGTCATTGGCCCGGTGGTCGACATCGAGTTCCCCCCGGAAAAACTCCCCTTTATTTTTAATGCCCTCACGATTACTCAGGGGACAGGGGAGCAAAACGGAGAGTCTAGCGTCCAATTGACGATGGAAGTTGCCCAGCACCTTGGCGAAAATCGTGTCCGGGCGGTAGCCATGTCCTCTACTGACGGGTTGGTTCGTGGGTTGGAAGTGGTCGACACCGGGGCGCCCATCTCAGTTCCAGTGGGAAAGGAAACGTTGGGTCGTATCATGAACGTATTAGGTGAACCGGTCGATGGGTTCGGCCCTGTTCCGACCCAAAAACGTTGGTCTATTCATCGTCCGGCTCCAGCCTTAGAAGATCAAGAAACCAAAACGGAAGTCTTAGAAACCGGCATCAAAGTTGTCGATCTCTTAGAGCCTTATGCCAAAGGTGGAAAGGTCGGTCTGTTTGGTGGTGCTGGTGTGGGGAAAACCGTCATCATTATGGAGCTGATCAATAACATTGCTCTCCATCATGGTGGGTTTTCCGTGTTTGCCGGTGTTGGAGAGCGCACCCGTGAAGGGAATGACCTGTGGCACGAAATGCAGGATTCCAAGGTCATCGATCCGAAGGATTTTACAAAGTCCAAAGCCGCACTTGTGTATGGTCAAATGAATGAACCGCCGGGAGCCCGGCTTCGGGTGGGCTTAACGGGTCTGACGATTGCCGAATACTTCCGTGATGAAGAACATCAAGACGTGTTGTTATTCGTCGATAACATTTTCCGATTTACACAGGCTGGATCAGAGGTCTCTGCGTTGCTTGGTCGTATGCCGTCGGCCGTGGGTTATCAGCCGACGTTGGGCACAGAGATGGGGACATTACAAGAGCGTATTACCTCAACCAAACGAGGTTCCATTACATCTGTCCAAGCCATTTATGTGCCGGCTGACGATTTGACTGATCCAGCTCCGGCTACCGCCTTTGCCCATTTGGATGCAACCACTGTGTTATCTCGGCAATTGGCCGAGTTGGGAATTTATCCCGCCGTGGATCCCTTGGATTCCACGTCGCGGATTCTGGATCCGCATATTTTGGGCGAGGAACATTACGGAGTGGTACAACGAGTGCAAGGTACGTTGCAGCGGTACAAAGATCTGCAAGATATTATTGCCATTTTGGGAATGGATGAATTGTCTGAGGATGATAAACAAACTGTGGCGAGGGCTCGCAAACTGCAGCGTTTCCTTTCGCAACCCTTCCATGTAGCCGAGGCCTTTACCGGATCTCCAGGAAAATACGTGAAATTGGTCGATACGGTCCGCAGTTTCAAGGAAATCGTGGATGGGAAATACGATCACTTGCCGGAGCAGGCGTTTTACATGGTCGGACCGATTGAAGAAGCCATCGAGAAAGCTGAAAAATTAGGATATAAGGTGTAATGGCTAATTCTGCTACCGCAGTGTCAGCAGGGAAGATTCTTCTAGAAGTGGTGACTCCAGACCATCGTCTCCTGAGTCAGGAAGTCGATTATGTCTCGGCTCCTGGTAGTGAAGGCGATTTTGGCGTACTCCCTGGGCATTGTCATTTTCTGACAACTCTGCGTATTGGCGAACTTCAATACCGAATTGGCGAACAGACGGAATTTATGTCAGTGCTGTGGGGTTTTGCTGAAGTCACGCCGACTAAAGTGACGATCCTTGCTGAAGTTGCAGAAAAGGCGGAAGATATTAATGTGGATCGTGCCGAAGAGGCTGTTCAGAAAGCCGAAGAACGACTGGAACGAGGCGGCTTGCCTTCAGAAGTCGAAGAAGCACGTGTCAGTTTAGAAAAAGCGCGCCTCAGAAAAAAAATTGCCGACCGTCACCGCCAACAAGGTGGGTCAAGACTTTCCTAGCACCCAAACACGTAACTTTCTCCCCTACCCTCCATGCCGCATGTCGAGACGCGGACGGAATACATTGTCACCGCTGGGGAATCCCCAAAGCGGCTTGACCATTTTCTGGCCAATCGTGAGCCTTACTATTCTCGAACGGCTCTACAACGATTAATTGAAGACGGGCATATTACCGTTGATGGCCATGTGGTGAAGCCCAGTCACAAGGTCAAGCCTGGTGACCGCATTCTACTAGTTGTCCCTCGCCCAGAGCCTCTTGATATTAGCCCTGAACACATTCCCCTTCATATCCTTCATGAGGATGAAGCGCTTCTCGTACTTAACAAACCTGCCGGCCTAGTGGTACATCCAGCCCCAGGACATTGGACCGGGACCATGGTCAATGCCTTGCTGTATCACATGCAAAGCGGAGAGGGACATCTCTCATCTATAGGTGGGAAAGAAAGGCCAGGGCTTGTTCATCGATTGGATAAGGAAACTACGGGGGTATTAGTTGTGGCCAAGACTGATCACGCTCATCATCATTTGTCTGCGCAATTCAAAGGACATACGATTAGCCGTGCATATGAAGCGTTGGTATGGGGATCCCCGAAAACTCGAGAAGGCCATATTGAATTAGCCATCGGTCGAGATACGAAAGACCGAAAAACATTTTCCCCGCGCACCATGAAACCAAAAGAGTCTTTGACCACCTATAAGATAATCGAACGATTTGGGAAATTTGCAGCCCATCTGGTGTTAACACCAGGAACAGGCCGAACCCATCAACTGCGTGTGCACTTAAAGGCTATTGAATGCCCAATTTTAGGTGATCAAACATATGGCGGAAAAAAGGTGATGGAAATGGGAGGCATTACGATACCCCGTGTGATGTTACATGCCAAAGTCTTAGGTTTTGTCCATCCTCTCACCAAAAAATCAGTGACGTTTTCGGCGCCGTTACCAGAAGACATGGAAACAGTGCGTCGGGAGTTAACAAATCAAGGAGTCCTGCCGTCTTGACAGGTAACCCTAGGTTTGGACTAGATTCAGATCGATGAGCCACAAAGAACCCCTTCAACCCGGACAAGTGGTGGATACCTTAGGTGAGTTGATTGCGAGCCTCAGTGCTTTTGCCGCCAAAGTACCAGCGGCCTCGAGAATGACTCTACCTGGGGGAGTAAAACCTGCTGAAGAAGCGGTCGAAGCTTATGAGAATATCGTCTACCGTTTTCGTGACCGCGCTGGGACAACGTATAAACTCCTCCCCTCTCTGTTTGTGGAATCGCTAGAAGCTTTTGAGGCTGGGAAGGTCTTTGATGCAGTACCGCCCCTGTTGCAATGTTTGGAAAAGCTCGTTGAATTTCACAACCAAGAAACCATTAAATTTACCC
The DNA here is from genome assembly GCA_041617575.1 of Nitrospirales bacterium. Taxonomy (GTDB): domain Bacteria; phylum Nitrospirota; class Nitrospiria; order Nitrospirales; family UBA8639; genus Nitrospira_E. Next base: position 3,414 of record JBFJON010000139.1, read on the forward strand.
CTGAGCAGCAACAACGTATGCGGGACTATCATCGCCGCCTGGAGAAGATTGTCCCTGAAGCCAAGCAATCTGAAGTTGATCTCCCTACTCCTGATTCGTATTAGAGTTTTCTAGAACCATTTAAGGAATCACTCTTGTTTTGGGTGGGGCTACAAATGTCTAGAACGAAACAAGAATGATCAGTTCCACGATACATTTGGAGGATTTTCAAAGTTTGCGTGGGAGAGAAGCTGGTTTTCAAGTAAGGGAGGGTTGCCGAGGATTTTCCATGTTCCACCTTTGTCTTGCACACCTTGGCCGATAAGGGCGAGGTCATGAGACCCCTGCTCATCTAGCAGAGGGATCTGACTGAGATCGAAAAGAAAGGTCGTGAACCCTAGGTGGTGCGACCGAAAGACCGCCAAGCCCAATTCTTTGGCTGTGCTTTGGTGAAATGGCCCTCGCACATGAAATATGATGGTATCTGGAGAAAGTTGTTCGGTTCGAATCATACGACCTCTACCTTTGAAAAGGGTGAAGTTGTCGGTGTCTTACAGTGATTGAACCCTAAAAAAGCCATCCCTGCCATTCCCCAGATGAGGGGCCAGTTTCCCCCAATGGGTATTAAGTGGTAGTAACGTAATAAGGACTAATGAAATAAAACCTTTGGTAGAAGTGTATTGCTGAAGGCCCTAGTCAGGCTACATGCATACGAGAAGTCTTTTATCTATTTGAAGTTGACGGGTCTTCTGAGAGACCGGTATAACGGGGAACTGCCTTTCCGAAGGACCTTGAATTTTTTTTTGACACACTGTGCGCCCGTAGCTCAATTGGATAGAGTATTGGACTTCGAATCCAAGGGTTACAGGTTCGATTCCTGTCGGGCGCACCAATTAAATTAACCACTTGCATCTTCTCCTCTTCGCTTCCCTTAGCACCACTCCCAGCTCCAATACCCAAATTCGCTAAACTACCCTTTTCCATTTTTCCATCGCGGCCTGAATGTTGCTCGGAGCTAGTTGCGCATACAGTAGTGTCGTTTGGATATCTCGAAAACCGAGAACTTCCTTGACGGCCAGAAGAGGAACACCAGCCAAAACTAATCGTGAGACCGCCGTATGTCGGAGTGTATGCCAAGATGCATCCTGAGGGCCTCATTTTCGGGACCTACCATCTGACCTTTCTTGATCATCCGCATCAATTCGATACCAACAATCCTATTGTGAGCGCCGGGAAAGGAGTGAAAGCCAAACGGCCTGCTGATCCGGTTAATGCTACGTTGATCCTGTTGGGCAATGTTTGGAAAGGGTGGTTGTGGCACAAGGAAGGACCTCAGGTGCTCTCCCACAATTTCCCCCATGCCCCCCTCTTTTTCTCAAGCCGAAAAAGGGACCCACCACGCAGATGGGACTCCCAGTTCGCTCCAGGTTCTGGCCCCCATTCCAGATCTACCCCAATCGCACTCCGTCGCAACTAAAAAGGCTGCATGTCTTGTATGGGGAGGGAGATTGTAGCACTCTGTCTTTCACAATCATTCTTGGTCGTAGGGGGATCGGTGAGGACCTCGAATCCAAGGGTTATAGGTTCGAGTCCTGTCGGGCGCACCAATTAATCAAGGGCAGGTAATGATGACACCATTTCCCTGCCTAACCCCGGTTTTAAAATTAGCGGGGGTTCCCCTACCTGATGTACTTTTCATGTAGGAGCTCCTATGAATCGATCGAAACATTAATTTCGATCAAAATCCCTTGGTTAAAACTGTGGTCGAGTTTCGAAAAAGGTTTACCCAACACATTTAAACTTTCTATTATTGGGAAAATTGACCAATCCTTTGGGGCTGGCAAGGTTTTCACAAAAGGCAATATCAGGGAGGGGAGCGATGATCTATCGTTTTTGGTTCATGTTATTTTTGA
>JBFJON010000140.1:0-5303 GCA_041617575.1 Nitrospirales bacterium
GACTGGCCACCCGAGAGAATTGGGGCAAAATACACCACGGTCTTTTTTATCTGATGTCAGTACGTAAAATAGGCAGGCCCAGGGGAGGTATTGGAGAATGAATGCTGCCTTAAGAAGAGAAAATCCAGGGACAGAAATCAGGTGTCACATAGGTGTTAGCGAGAGAGCTTAGGAGAGGCAATTCTCGGCAAAGAGCGGCAAAGAGAGACAAACAGGCAGAGAGTTCAAGAGGTAGGAATGAAGTGGGGATTGCCCATGTTTACTGGCTTTTGAGCAATCCCCGTAATCCGACTCTTAATCAGCGGGCCACAGGTTCGACCCCTGTACGGCCCACCATTGAAATCAGAGATTGAAAGTTTTCTTTTTTGAAACCACAGTATTTCAAGGTCGAAGGTCGAACGAATCTTTATTTCTTCCTCGTTTCAATTTCCATTTAGAGTTAGGTTTTTCAGTACAATACTTCATCTTTTTCTAGATTAAATCCAACTAGCCACTCCTCAGCAACAGGTCCCGCAACAGGTTTTCACCTAGGCAACTCATCCTCAAACCCTTGCGAACCCTGGCCCGGGCCAACGTTAGCCAACTGATTCTATAACTGCTGCTCTGGCTGATTTTCTTTAAAACGAAGCCTTAATTCTGCGCTTCCATTCAGAAACTTTCCTTTATCCCCTAATATTGCTCTGGTGGTAACGCGACATACGTTTTAGACTGAGGATGACTCTTTCTGACTATGTTTTGTTGGATCATTCGCATGCGCGTCACACGAATTCTGATCCCTATCGTTCCCGCCCTTCTCCTGGTTATGGTGCCCATTCCCGCCCATGCTGATTTTCAAGCTGGGGTGGCGGCCTATGATCAAGGCGACTATGCGACGGCCCTCAAAGAATTTCTTCCACTTGCCCAGCAGGGGGACATCAAGGCTCAGGTGAATATGGGCATTTTGTATGAGAAGGGCCAGGGTGTTCCGCAGGATTTCCAGGAAGCCTTTCGCTGGTACTTCCTAGCCGCGGAACAGGGAGATGCCTCGACGCAAAACATTCTGGGAATGTTGTATGAATACGGACAGGGGGTTCCCCAGGACTATTCCCAAGCCCTGTATTGGTATGGGCTCGCGGTGGAGCAGGGCTACGCGGGGGCCCAATTTAACGTGGGGTTTCTGTACGCCACTGGTGTGGGTGTGCCACAAAATTATACCGAAGCTGGTCGTTGGTATTGGCTTGCGGCGCAGCAAGGCCATGCCGATGCCCAGCACAACCTGGGGTATCTGTACCATATAGGCCAGGGAGGACTGCCCCAAGATTTCGTCCAAGCTCATATGTGGTACAACTTAGCCGCAGCTCAAGGTGTGGAAAATGCTCGAAAACTCAGAGATCATGTGTCGAGCCTTATGTCCCCTACACAGGAGGCGACCGCCCAACAACTTGCCCGCGAATGGAGACCAACGCCTAGCCCTTAAAGGGAATGTTGAAAAAAGCCGCCAGCGGCGTTCTCGCCATTTTGCCGTGCTCACGTACTTCATGCACGCTCCGCGCGTCAAAATAGCTACGGCCTTGCTGGACGGACTTTTTTGAACATTCCCTCCAGCTGATGATGGCTGTCTCCATTTGGGCCTGTATTTGCCATGGGAGTGAAATATATAACGGTCCCTTAAAAGAAGGTGAAGGCGTGAAAAATGAATGAGAAAATTTTTGACGAACGGAAAAAAGTCGCTGATTTAAAAGGCTCCGGTCAAGGAACCTTGCTCTGTCTATACCAGCCAAAGTACTATTTCTCCCACATTAATAGGGGAGGAACGGATATGCAACAGCCACATCACACTCCATCGGGAAAAAATACATCCTTAGACCGTGATCTCAAGCGATTGCGAAAGCAGCTTGACACCCTCAAGTCTTTCCCGGTGAGACAACCCTTAAAGGGAACCTTGATGGACTTTGACTGTGAGACAGAACATATAATCTCCGAGATATTTGGACATTCTTCCCCCCTGGTGGATATCTATGACTACGCCCAAATTGGGGAGGCAGCAGGGATGGTCAACTTGCCGCAGGAGGCGCCGGAAGGTGTCACTCACGCCACGGAACGGGAAACCCTCAGGCAACGCCAACGAGTACTAGAAATTTGCATTGGAGATCTTGAAACTCGTCGAGAGGCACTTACGAGGGGAGAACGCATCAAAACCGCGCCTGGACCACGAGTAAAAAATTACATGTCAACAACGGTCCACTCCATTTATATGGACGCGACACTGAGCGAAGCGGCAGTTCTGTTACGAAACCAGAAGATCGGCTCACTGCTGGTCAAAGGAGTGGAGAATTTTATTGGGAGCATTACAGAGACTGAATTGACCTTGGAGGTCGTTGCAGGAGGAGTGGACCCTACCACGACCAGGGTGAAGACTTGCATGCGCGAGCCCATCATCTCTCTTGAAAGTAGTGATCCCCTTGTCGAGGCCGTCCGACTCATGAAAGAAAAGGCAACCCGTCACTTGGCCGTGGTGGAAAAGGGAGAGATTGTGGGTGTCATCTCGGCTTCTGATATTTTGCGTTATTATTCTGGAGTGGCATAAACCTACTTTTTTATGTCCTGCCCCCTGAAATCACGCCAGGGCTTGTGGAAGGATTCACAATGCGCGTGACGAAAATTGAATGGGGCACAAAAGCTGGGGGGGAAGACACTCTACGGACCGAGGTTCGGATCCTGGATAAAAACCAACGAAACTCATTATATTTTTGGGCAACTTATACGGGAGCGTATCTCGTTATCAATGTGCTTGAACGGTAAATACATGCGGTAGGGATGAAAAGAAGACAAATTTATGTTGTGAATCATTCTACCGATTCTCTTGTTTCATCTTGATGCAATCAGAGCAATGAACCGGGAGCCAGATGCATTCAAAAAGTGGCGAGAAAAATTTGCCTTCGCTTGGAACGTCGCGGCCGGGGCCGCCCGTTCAAGAAATACATCTGTTTCCTTTTCCTCTCCTGCTAAATGGGTGTCCCCTTTTCTCACTTTAACAACATTATTTTAGAATTTGATCGTAAGCCAGCCCATCACTCGACTTTTGATTGTCTCGCCGAGCGGATGTTCCTTATGCCGGTCATTTAAGGCATTGAATGCCGAGAAAGCCAGTTCGGCTTTGTCGCGCCAGAACCAATAACCAACGCGAAGATTTAGCAGGTTATAACTATCGACTCTTGGGTTTGGGACCGAGCTGGGTGGGATGAGACCGGCCGTTGCGAATCCTGAATAAAAGTCTGACACTGGATAGGTCGCTGCTCCTACGTAATGAAAGGCCACCTCCCCGCTTAACCCATTGTCCCACTCACCACGGAACCCTGCGTTGATTTTCCACTTAGGTCCCCCACGTCGGAACGTGCCGGTCAAGGACTGCCGAATATCTTGATACGCGACGTTGGCGAATCCGGTGAGCCAATGGGTGGCGAGAAACTCAAAGCCACCCTCTCCGCCATAAATGTCGGCCACTCCCCCTGAATTGGAATTTTTAAGGAGGGTGGGGCTTATTTGCTCCAAATCAATCAGGTTCGAGATATGATTAAAAAAGAGCTCTGCCCGTGCTCGTAGTCGGTGTTTCCAAAACCATCCCTGGTACCCTAACTGGTAAGAGACGATCTTTTCTGGCTTAAGATTCGCCGACCCTTCAATGGAAATTGGGGGTCGCGACGGAGGGAAAGGAAAAACAACGCTCAGAAGATCTTCATAGGTCTCGAACAGGGTGGGCGGCCGATAGGCTACCGAGATCGCGAGGCGAAACGTATGATCAGAAACGGGGGTGTACAGTAGGGCCCCGCGTGGGCTGAATTGCTGGTGAATAAAGGTATCCAGATCATAGCGAACCCCGGCCACCAGGGTCAGACGATCCGTCGCCTGCCATTCATCCTGGAGGTATATTCCCAGTCGATTCTCATCATTGGCATCTGTGACGCTGTTCCCCGAGAAGGTGTTCAAACGGTAGTTAATCCCAAGAGTGAGCCGGTTTTCAGGAAGGGGATTCATTGCGTGCTGGGCACTGATGTTAAAGGTATTACCCAAAAAGTTTAGATTGGGGCTCCCTTCGGAATCAGTTGTCCGCAGAAGGCCGACTAACACTGGGTTGGTCAGGATTAGGCTTTTTGCGTCGAATTGGTTCCACCAAAAGCGAAGAAACGATTCGGGCTGATCGTATCCCATATAGACATATGGAAGCGTGGTGGACGATGATAAGTTTATGTTTCGTTGAACGGGCCCATCATATCGATTGGTATCTACCACCCCGCCTGAAACCATGACCTTCGAGTCCGTCGTGAGTGCGTAGTCAGTCTGGATGTTAAATTTGTATGCCCGAAAGGCCAAGGCGTCTCGGTCTTCCCACTGATTACTGTGATCCCAGCCAGCGGACACACGATACCCAAGATTCCCTTGCTTATTCCCGTAGACGGCCGCGCTGTTGATGGTGCCGAACTCTCCACCGCCAATCTGGAGTATGCTGCCTTTTATCTCTTCAGGAGACTTGGTGATGATATTGACCACTCCATCAAACGCATTGAACCCATAGACGGCTGCGGCTGGTCCCTTCAGAACCTCGATTCTTTTGATCTCTGGAAGAGTCACTGGGATGCTTTTCCAAAAAAGGAAGCCTTGCGCATCAATGTAAATCGACCGGCCATCGACCAAGATAAGCAACTTGTTGGCAAGCAATTGATTATTTCCTCGGACGCTGACGTTGAACTCTGCTCCGGTCATTTGAATCACTTCCAAGCCCGGAATACGGCGAAGTACGGTCGGAAGATCACTCGCTCCAGAATGCCGAATATCTTCGTCTGTGATGACGTACACATTTGAAGGGGCCTTGGAAATCGGCTGCGCGTGGCGAACCGCGATACTCACGGTTTCTTCCTTAAGAAACTGCAGTTCTTCCATGAACTCATCGGATTGTTCAAAGAGAATAGGTTCTTGAGGTAGTGGCTCAGCAGCTATGACCAGGTAAGCCTCTAGTGTTGCATAGAGGAAAACACCAAGGAATAGTAGAAAGGTAGCAGCCGAAAATGAACAGATTGAATTGTGACAGGAAGAAGACTTGGTTTCCTTAACGTGCTGGGATGGAAGGAAAAAAGTAGGGTGAGTTTTGATTGCGACTCTAGGAGCGTTAGGCCAGCAGTAGGTCTTACACCAAACCCCATTCCAGTGTTGAGAGAACAACATGGGGGACCCCTTGATCAAACTATTTTTTATCTCTTACTTTCTTTATCCGATGATTGGCCTCCTTTCCTCATCATGGCTATGACGCCCCGTTAAGCGATTTAATC
>JBFJON010000141.1:0-5271 GCA_041617575.1 Nitrospirales bacterium
CATCGTCAAACCTAATCCCTTTCGCCTAAAATAGGGTAACAAGAAAGAGCCTGCCACCAGTCGGTGGTGGGCTCTTTCTTTAGGAAACCAAGTAGGAACGGAAAGCATTGCTTCTTTGCACTCAGACCCAACCGGTTCATTGCCTTTTGAAATCGTCTTAAGCTGGCGTAGATTGAAAGATGAAAAATGGCCCTGCCCCTTTTTGAGAGGAATTTTTTCACGCTACATCGCGGGTTCCGCATGGGGAGCGGATGTCTTTGATCATGTTCTGAACGTCTATCGGAGGTGGGGGTGTGAAACGACTGACGGTGACGGCCACGATGAAGTTGAGCACCATGCCTATGGTCCCGATGCCTTCAGGGCTGATCCCAAACAGCCACTGATCGGCAGTTGCCGTCGGGGCCACAAAACGGAACCAGATGATATAGGCCGGCGTGAATCCCATTCCCAGGAGCATGCCGGCGATTGCACCCTCCCTGGTCGTGCGCTTGTCAAAAATTCCTAGCAGCAGAATTGGGAAAAAACTTGCTGCGGCCAGACCGAAAGCAAACGCCACGACTTGAGCCACAAATCCCGGTGGATAAATCCCAAGAACACCAGCGACGATCACAGCAAAAGCGGCGGCGATGCGCGCCATGCGCAATTCCACATTTTGGGCCATGTTTTTCCACAAGACTGATTTCAGAAGGTCATGTGAGACCGAGGCAGAAATCACGAGCAGTAAGCCCGCTGCTGTCGAGAGGGCCGCGGCCAGGCCTCCGGCGGCCACGAGTGCCACAACCCACGCAGGGAGTCTGGCAATCTCAGGATTCCCGAGGACCATAATATCTCGATCAACCGTGAGTTCATTCTTCTAGGCATTTCCGCTGTACTGAATCAGACCGTCCCCATTTCTGTCCTTAAAGACGATAAGCCCGGTCCCCTCCCAGCTTTTAAACCACTGAGGGGCTTCCGTATAGGCCTTTTCGTTAAGCGTCTCAATCATGTTCACGCGAGCAAAGGCGCTTATCGCCGGCGCCGTGGTGTACAGGAGACCAATGAAGATTAACGCCCACATGGCGCTCCACCGAGCCGCCCGGGCATTGGGAACAGTGTAGAAGCGGATCAAGACATGAGGCAGCCCAGCCGTGCCGACCATGAGCGCCATGGTGATCGCGAGGACGTCGACCATACTTTTTTTCCCGCCCACCCATGCGCCGGTGTATTCGGGAAGTCCTAAATCACGGTGAATGGCGTCGAGAGTTTCGAGAAGGGCCATACCCGCGTACTGGCCTTCGATCAACGTCGCGCCGTACCCGATCTGGGGAATAGCCCAGCCGGTCATCTTCCATGAAATCGCCACGGCCGGAATCAAATACGCCACAATCAACACACAAAATTGGGCAACCTGTGTATAGGTAATACCGCGCATCCCACCGATAACGGCATAGAAGAACACGATGCCCACGCCAATAATGACACCTATGGTTACATCGACTTCAAGGAAGCGTGAGAAGACGACGCCCACCCCGCGCATCTGTCCCGCAACATAAGTGAACGACACAAAAATGGCACAGAAGACCGCTATGACACGCGCGGTTTGAGAATAGTAGCGATCGCCGACGAACTCTGGAATCGTATAGCGCCCGTATTTACGCAAATACGGGGCGAGTAGGAGAGCCAGAAGCACGTAGCCACCGGTCCAACCCATGAGATAAATGGTGCCCGTATATCCCATAAACGAGATGAGTCCTGCCATGGAAATAAACGAGGCCGCACTCATCCAGTCGGCCGCCGTGGCCATGCCATTTGCGAGTGGAGGAATACCCCGCCCCGCAACGTAGAACCCGGAGGTGGTTCCTACGGGACTCCAAATGGCAATACCGATGTAGACAGAAAAAGTGACCCCGACGAGCAGATACGTCCACCCCTGAATGTTCACTCAGCCGTCTCCGAGGAAACCTTCGAACGGCTTATAGTCGAAATATTACCCACGCCATGACGTCGGTCGATACGGTCCATAGCGAACGCGTACACGAACGTCAGAATGATGAAGACAAAGATAGACCCCTGTTGGGCGAACCAAAATCCCAGAGGGAAACCGCCAAGGTGAAATTGGTTAAGCGGCTCGACGAAGACAATGCCGAGAAGATAGGACACAACAAACCATATTGAAAGGAGCACGACCATCAAACAAAGATTCTCACGCCAATGGGCCTGAGAAAATCGTTTTTTTGAAGTTTCGTTAGTGTGGTCAGGTGGTGATGGGTTACTCAATCAATTCTTTCCAGGCCTGGAAGCGTTCCATTGATGGGTTGGTGACGAACACAGGTTTTCTTGGAGGTTCATCACGTTCCGCTAAGCACTTAATGACGGTAACAGGATTGAGGCCTCAAAGAATGATTATGAATGTTGCTTCTTAAACTTATCAATAAAAGCAGCTCCAATGGCTATTTTCGATTCACATCTTTTCGATGTCCAATTTTTAAGATGAGGATAATGAGGGCATTTTTCTGAATTTCATAGATCACCCGGAATCGCCCGGTTCGCCAACGATACAGTTTTTTAAATTCTCCGCTTAACGCCTTTCCCTGGTAGAGATCTTTTGCCAGGACCTTTCCAATTTGCTCTAACGTTCTATTTTTATCGGCCTTGGGCAATCCCTGCAAGTCCTTTTCGACGGACTTCTTGAATTGAACCTTAAACACCTAAGGCCTTCTTCATCTGTGCCAATGTCAAAACTTCTTCGTCCTTATCAGCTCGCCTGGCTAGCGCAGTCTCGTAGTCTTGATATTCGTCAAGGTAGAGCGCCAGTGCTTTTTTCACAAAATAGCTCTTAGGACGTTCCGTTGCCTTCGAAAGTCGCTTGAGTTTCTTCTCTAATTGGTCATCTAACCTAAGGGTGAGTACCGCCATGATTTCCTCCACGTATTGTATTGTAATACAAGCAATACCACAGCATAGCAAATGATGAAACAACCTGCTTGAAACTAATAGACAATTTCAAGAATCTGAATTTTGGCGCCTAATCTTTTCTGGAAGATCAAAAAAAGTAAAGAGAGGGATGGATATCAGTGAGGTGGCTGGACTAGGGGAAAAACGATCATTCTGCCTTCTTAAAGATTATCTACGATTTCTTGAAAATTCACAAAGTCCTCATTCCCGTCATTCAGAATTCTCATTATTAAGAATTCACCGTCTAATTCCTGCAGCCTCCTTGAATTGGAGAAGCCGTCACAAAAAGGTTAAGGTAAAGACACGCCCCAATTCACCCATGCAGGGAGGGCAGCAGACTGGGTTAAAACATAAGACAACCGACCTGACCACTACTTTACCTTTTCAATCCCCATTTTTTTGATGCGGGAAAGGAGAGTGGTGGGTTTGAGGCCGAGGAGTTCGGCTGCTCCGCCTGTGCCATAGATTTTCCAGTCGGTTTGTTTTAAGGCAATTTCAATATTCTCCTTTTCCCGCAACCGCCGTTCTTCTTCAGTGAGCACTTCATTGGGATTGTCTCCATTTTTCTTGACGGAGGTTTTGAGGGAGGTGCCACTGGCCTGAGGAACCGGCAAGTCGAATTTAACCGAACCGCAACGAGAGGAAATGACGGCGCGCTCAATGATGTTCTGCAATTCACGCACGTTTCCCGGCCAATGATAGTTCTGCAACTTCAAGACTTCCGCTTGGGTCAATTCTCTGCCTGTGCAATTGAGTTTCTTCCGGACCAGAGCCATGAAGGTGGCAGCCAGTAAAGGAATGTCTTCTTTGCGATTGCGAAGCGGGGCCACTTCGATCGGAAAGACATTCAACCGGTAATAGAGATCCTGTCGAAATCGTCGGGCTTCCACTTCTTGGGCAAGCTTCCGGTTTGTCGCGGCGATAATCCGGACATTCACTTTGCGTGTGGTTTCCTCCCCTACCCGTTCGTATTCCCCTTCTTGTAAGACTCGTAACAATTTGCTTTGCATTTCCAGGGGAATTTCTCCAACTTCATCCAGGAATAATGTGCCACCATCAGCTGCTTGAAACCGGCCGGATCGATCTTTCAATGCGCCCGTGAACGCCCCTTTGACATGGCCGAAAAATTCACTTTCATAAAGTTCTCTCGGAATCGATGCACAGTTGACGCGCACAAGCGGATGATCTTTGCGTTGGCTGCGACGATGAATTTCACGCGCGACCAGTTCTTTTCCGGTCCCCGACTCGCCGGAGATGAGGGCGGTGGCATCGGTGGGTGCCACCAGCTCGATTTGCTCTACCAGGTTGGCGATGGCCGGGCTCTGTCCAACGATTTCACCAAAGTTCTGGGCTTCCAAGACTTCTTCTTTTAAGAAGGTGTTTTCTAATTCCAGTTGTGCTTTGAGCCGTTCGATTTCTTCGAACGCTCGCGCATTGGCAATGGCCACGGCCACATGATCGGCAATCATCCGGAACCAGACCGTGGCTTCGTCAGTGACGGGTTCCCGATCGAACACGGCTAACACACCCAAGATTTCTCCTTTATAGATGATGGGCTGTCCGTGAAACCCGCGAATGCCTTCTTGCTTGGCCCAATCAGGCTTGGCGATCCAGTCGAGATTGTTTTCCAACTCATTGATGACGAGCTGCTCGCCGGTCTTTCCAATGCGCCCTACCTTACAGACACCTAACGGAAATCGAGCAAAGTATCCATTGGTGTTGGACCATTCCGTTTTGTCCGCACCACCTGATCGACCCGCACTCGCCACCAGATGCAAACACCGCGTCTGATCAGGACATTCTTCTTTAAATCGGCAGGTTGCACAGATATCACCTGGACGAATCAACCAAATTCTAGCCAGAACGACCGTGGGGCGATCTGCCAAACGACGCACGATGAGCCACAACAAATCATTGAGGGATCGTTGCTGGGCGATATCCAATACAAGACATTTGAGGGAATCTAAAGTCGTGGGTGCGGCGCACTCAGGTGAGGCTTTGGTGATGGCTGAACTCATAGGCGAAACGATAAACGAAATTTCGTGTTTGTGCAATGAGTTATCGTTAAGCACGATAATTCGTTGTCCATAAATACAGTTTGTTTATTAAAAATTATATAAAAAACAATATCTTATAATTTTTAATTATTTGGCACAGCCGTTGTAATACTACGAAACCGTGCATGAAATCATTGTCACTCTGAACTTGATGAAAGGATCGCACGATGTCACGAATACCAGCCATCAACCCCGACCAGGCGACCGGCCAGGCTCAACAGTTACTACGGGGCGTAGAGAGCAAGCTTGGGTTTGCCCCCAACATTATGCGGACCATGGC
>JBFJON010000142.1:0-5257 GCA_041617575.1 Nitrospirales bacterium
GCATCGGTCTTTCGTACGCCTCAAATTTCCCAGGAAGCCAGGTGTTCTCCATCAACGATTCGGTGGCGCTGACCTCTCTAGGCTCAAAAACCGTCGAGACTCCGAGAGCGTAGCATCAACTACCTGTCCACTTAGTCTTCACTAGAGACCCTGTGCCACTTTCCCCGCATTTGAGCGGATTTTATTTCTTTTCTCTCAATTTTCAGATGTTGCTATCCGAAAAGATCAAGAGAGGTCTGTTCAATAGGACACGTTTAGTTACATTCGATCCCTATTGATCCCTAGTTCTTTTATGGGCTGGTAAATCTCTATGGCATTTGTTCCATTAGCACCCGGTGCACTTCGGCTTGGATTATTTATTAAGATTGAAGGATCCTGGTTCAGTCACCCCTTTCCGACGAACTCCTTTAAGATTATTGCCGCTAAAGACCTTGAAACACTGAAGAGTCTCAAAAAGGTCAAACTATTCGTTGATAGCGAACGGTCCGATCCTGAGTCTCCCGCCACCCCTGACCTTCCCGAATCACCCGCTCGGAAACAGCCTGAAAATATCGTTGTCGAGGAACCCGTTGCCCAAGATGATGCCGACTCCTCCAGCTCTCCGGAGGTGGAGGTAACGGTCGAAGACCAGAAGCAAAGGAAAGTCACCCAGCATGAAGCCTTTCAAGGCTATCAATCGCACCTCCAACAGGTTGAGAATCAATTACTTGAAGTTCTGCAAGAATCCAAACAGTCGGTTCAGGACGTGGTGGCCGGTCGCCCCCGTGGGTTTCGCACCGCCCAAAAAATCGTGGGCAACCTTCTCAATCTGTTAGACGGATCGGACAATTCCAGAGCCCTGCTCAATCTGATTGGCTCCAATGAAACGAGCGAGGAGTTTTTTCTACATGCCACCAGCGTCTCCTCCTTATCAATGCTGGTGGGCCTCGACCTTGGCCTTAGTCGCGAGGACAACGAAAAGTTGGCCTTAGGAGCGTTTTTTCATGATGTGGGCGAGCTCAAGTGCCCTGCTGAAACGATGTTGCGAAAAGGGGTCATGGGACACGGTGAATTGAAAACATTTCTAAACACCCATCCGCAATATGGGGTGGACCTCGTAGGGAGAATCCCTAATTTCCCCTATGAAGCCATCGACGTTATTCATCAACACCACGAACGCTTAAACGGATCAGGCCAGCCTTCAGGGAAAAAAGACGCTCAAATTAGTACGTTCGCTAAAATTGTCATGGTTGTGGATTTATATGATGAACTCTGCCATCACCCGGTTCCCGCACGATCATTGACCCCTTCGGAAGCGCTCTCATATTTGTATGTGAAATGTCGAAAGACCCTCTGGCAGGATGCCATCGTCTCTTTGGTCAAACAATTGGGCGTCTACCCACCCGGTTCGTTGGTTCTGTTGAGTAACCAAAAGATTGGGGTTGTGACCAGCGTCAATTTTGAAAATCGTCTCCGGCCGATTATCCTGGTTTATGATGAACACGCCTCCACAGAAGAGCCAATTGTCTTAAACTTGGCGGAGGAGGAAGACTCGTTGAACATTGTGGAAGCTGTCCGTCCTGGTGACCTTGCCCCACAAACCCGAGAATACCTAAACCCCAGACGCATGATCAGCTACTTCCCCTCCAGCACTCCCGAGGAAGCGTGCGTCGCACAATAACTGGAAAACGTTAGAAGGGAAAAGCAAGGTGCAAGAAGCAAAATCCCCTTTTTACTTCTAACTTCTAACTCCTCTTTTTTTTCCCTCGTTTCACGTTTTCCTTTTCACTCCTTACTATTCTCTTTTTCCAGTTCACTGTTTCCCTACCCCAAAGAACCTTCGTATTCGCATAAACCAGGAGACTGGCTGCACATCTGGAAGTTCGGGATCCGGATACTCCACCCACAGCTCCTGATTGCCTAAATACTGTTCGCCTTGGAAAATTCGTTGTGTGCGCAATTGGGAATAGCCACGCTCTTGTAACACAAGGATGAGGTGCTGCAGGGCCCTTTCTTCTGTGTCGACTGACTCAACCTCAATCTTCAAGGCTTCATAACGCAGGCGCGCCTGATATGCTGCTCCCTGGGAGATCACCTGTGCCTGGCGATTGAAGCCACGCTCCCGATCATCAAGTCCGGCAATATGATACACGTTGGTCAATGGGGATGGTGAGTTCATTGTTCTTCAAATTGTCCACGAAATGTTTCTTGCTTTTTCACATTTTTATGCTTTCATTAGAGGGGAACAGCTTCTTATAATACCTATTCCTCAATAGAAGACAATCCATCCGATTTACCATGTTCAATTTTTCCTAGGGTTATCCTAAACCTTGTTTTATCATCTGATTGACGATCATCACCCGTCTTCACGGAAAGGGCCGACACCCACATGAGTCGAAGTATTCCTCAGGAATTGGCGCAGAATTTTCTCCATCACACCCCCACTTGGTACAAACTCACGATCTTAGGTTTTCTGCTGGTGAATCCGGTGTTGATCCTCACCGTTGGTCCGTTTGTGACCGGGTGGATGCTGATTTTGGAATTCATTTTTACGTTAGCCATGGCACTGAAAAGTTATCCGCTTCAACCGGGTGGCCTGTTGGCCATTGAAGCCGTTTTACTTGGCATGACCACACCCACCATGGTCTACCATGAAACCCTGAATAATTTCCAGGTCATATTGCTCCTGATGTTCATGGTAGCCGGAATTTATTTCATGAAAGATCTCTTGCTGTTTTTGTTTTCTAAAATTATTTTAGGTGTTCGCTCTAAACAATGGCTAGCGCTTTTATTCTCAATCATGGGAGCGTTTCTTTCGGCTTTTCTCGATGCCCTCACCGTCACCGCTGTGATCATTGCTGTCGCGACAGGGTTCTACAGCATGTATCACCGGGTGGCCTCTGGCAAGTCCTCTCATGCCTCTCATGACCATACCAGCGACCAGGAAGTGCATGAATTGAACCGGGAAGACCTTGAAAATTTTCGTGGATTTTTGCGGAATCTCATGATGCATGGAGCAGTGGGCACGGCCTTAGGGGGCGTCTGCACCTTGGTGGGCGAACCCCAAAATCTCCTGATTGCCGATAAGGCTGGTTGGGAGTTTATGGAATTCGTTTTTCGAATGGCGCCGATCACGTTACCGGTCTTTGTGATGGGCTTGACCACGTGTCTCATGGTCGAACGGATGCGCTGGTTCGAGTATGGATTTCAACTACCAGAACCCGTGCGATATATTTTAGTGGACTATGAAACCGAACAACAAAAACGCCGTAATAATAATGATAAGGCGAAACTGATAGTTCAGGCTGTAGCAGGTATCTGGCTCATCATTGCACTTGCCTTCCACCTGGCCGAAGTCGGCATTATTGGCTTAACGGTCATCGTGTTCATTACTGCCCTAAACGGCATTATCGAAGAACACCAGATTGGTGAGGCCTTTAAGGAAGCCCTGCCGTTTACCGCACTCTTGGTCGTCTTTTTCGCGATTGTGGCGATGATTCAAGAGCAGAATCTATTTGCCGGAATTATCGGATATGGATTAAGTCTGGATGGCACGCATCAGATCGGCATGTTCTATTTGGCCAATGGCATTTTGTCAGCCATTAGCGACAATGTCTTTGTGGCCACGGTCTATATCAACGAGGTACAGCGAGCACTTCAGGCAGGAAACATTAATCGAGACCAATTTGACTTACTGGCTGTGGCCATTAACACCGGCACCAATATTCCGAGCGTAGCCACGCCGAATGGGCAGGCGGCATTCTTGTTTTTGCTAACCTCTTCACTGGCGCCGATTATCCGCCTGTCGTATGGGCGCATGGTGTGGATGGCCCTGCCCTATACGATCACGATGACGTTAGTTGGCCTACTGGCAGCCTATGTAGTCCTAGAACCGGCCACCAGTTTCCTCTACGACATCAACCTGATTCAGCATCATTCGTTCACAGGTCAGCAAACAGGAGGGGCGGCTCATCATTAAGATGTGCCTGAAGTGTCTGGCAAGGAAGTCGGTGGGAAATCCTCACACTCTACTGGGTGAGGGTCGCAATTGTATTGTTGTCCTGTAGGACGCGTTCAGGGTAGAGCACAATTTCCACACGACGGTTTTGAGCTCGACCTTCTTCCGAATCATTGGCAACAGCCGGTCGAGTATCCGCATATCCCATTGCCGAGAAATCGTTAGGATTCATGCCGGTTTGTTCAATCAAAAACCGGAGCACAGTGGTCGCCCGAGCCGTCGATAATTCCCAATTTGTGGGGTACTGCTGCTGTAGCCGGCCATAAATGGGATTATTGTCCGTGTGACCTTCAACTTGAATATTTTTGTTGGATAAGGTGGCCAACACTCCGCCCACTTGTTTCATGATATCTAATCCCAACGGCGTAAGTTGCGCTTTCCCAGACTCAAACAAAACTTGACCTAGCATCGTTAAGACCAATCGATCTTGGTGCTGGGTGACCACTAGGCTCTTCCCGAATTTTTCTTCAAGTGCTTTGGTAATTCGATCAATTTCCTTGCCTACCGTCTGCACTTCCCGCCTAACCTTGGCGAGTTTTGCCTCTTGTGCTTCGCGAGCTGCGCGCACTTGCTCAAGTTCTTTCTTAAGCCGTTCAACCTGTCGAAGACGCGCTTCTAACTTTTGCATCTCTTCTTCTAATTGACCGTTTTGTGCTCGCAATTGCGAAAAGTCACTCATTTGAGACGCAAGCGTCGAACGGACGTTACGGAAGGCTTGTGTTAAATCATCAAAATCCACTTCGTCATCTTCCATGCCCACAGAAAAATTTTCCGATGTAGAACTTGACGGTTCTCCCAGTCCAGACACTTGCGAATACAAGGCTTGCAATTCTTGTTTTAAGGCTTTCAAATTTTGCTCTTCGACTTGTTCTTGAACTTCGATAGCGGCTTCCAGGTCTTTGTTGGCTTCTTGGAGTTGAACCACGGTTGTGTCTTTTAGACTCAATGTTTCCTCGAATGCCTGCTTTTCTTTCTGGAGCTGTGAGAGTTCCTGCGCGGAATTTTGGCTCGTCATCTCCAATTCTTCGATGGCCCGTTCATGGGCCTGTTGACTCACACATCCAAGAAACATCGTACACATGGCCATGACTAGTATGGATTTGATCGTATTCATAGACTTACTCCTTCACGTAATCTCCTAAACTAAAAAACCCGCTTTTTGATAGCGACTCCAAATTGTTAGTTGCCGTTAACGATACGCATTCACGAGCCAGCATCTATTTGTCTCCCTCTTCCAACTGAAATGCAGATGGGCCACAC
>JBFJON010000143.1:0-5249 GCA_041617575.1 Nitrospirales bacterium
GCCACCGAACATATGCAGGATATTCTTAACATGGTGGAAGGGCTGGTAAACAAAGGCATGGCCTATCAGATAGAAGGAGATGTGTATTATTCCGTGAAGAAATTTTCTACCTATGGGGAACTGTCAGGAAAAAATTTGGAAGAGTTGCAGGCTGGAGCCAGAATTGAAATCGATACTCGGAAACAAGATCCTATGGATTTTGCCTTATGGAAAGCCTCAAAGCCTGGGGAGCCTGGTTGGGACAGCCTATGGGGGAAGGGACGTCCAGGTTGGCATATCGAATGCTCGGCAATGTCGGTGGCTGAGTTAGGTCCCACTTTCGATATTCATGGCGGCGGAAAGGATTTGATTTTCCCCCATCACGAAAATGAAATCGCGCAATCCTGTGCCTATACCGGTAAAGAGTTTGCGCGGTATTGGGTCCACAACGGGTTTGTGACCGTGGACAAAGAAAAAATGTCCAAGTCGCTTGGAAATTTTTTCACCATTCGAGAAATTTTTGACAAATCTCCAGTCTCCAATTCTGAAGCGATAACCGGTGAATGCCTGCGCTATTATCTCTTGTCGACCCATTATCGAAGTGATCTGAATTTTTCAGAACAGTCCCTTCCAGAAGCGAAAGCGGCCATGGATACCATCTATGGACTCAT
This sequence comes from Nitrospirales bacterium, assembly GCA_041617575.1. Lineage (GTDB taxonomy): Bacteria > Nitrospirota > Nitrospiria > Nitrospirales > UBA8639 > Nitrospira_E. The sequence goes on from JBFJON010000143.1 coordinate 651, forward strand.
CCAACGGTTAGAGGAATCTGATTCTCAAGAGAGCAATCAAGGGGACGGAGATTGGGAACGTGTCTTGAAGCATTTTGCCGAGAAATTCCAGGAAAGTATGGATGATGATTTTAATACGCCCAAGGTGCTTGGCGCTTTTCATGAACTTCGAGGAGAAGTGAATAAATTATTGGGGAAAGGTTTGTCGAAAGAGACCAAAATGCATGTCCGAGAAAGTCTCAAGAAATATGGAGAACCCTTGGGGATTTTTCAGCTGTCACTAAAGGATTGGTCGGTCAACCCCACAAAACACTTCATTCATGGATCCCTTGTTTCGGAACACTATGTAGAATTGCAAATTCAAGCTCGCAATGAAGCCCGTGCAAGGAAAGATTTTTCTACTGCAGATAAAATCCGAAAAGAATTAGCCGAACAAGGCATTATCCTCGAAGACCGATCAGATGGCACCACACGCTGGAAACGATGAATCCACAAGTGTGTTGTATGGGTTCCATACCGTTTCTGAAGCCCTACAATCGCCAACTCGTGTCATCCAACGGCTCTGGCTGGCCAAATTGGATGGCCGCTTTTCCCCCCTCACCCATTTGGCGAAAGAACGCGGCATTCCATTTTCAGTCGTATCCCGTGAGCGATTGGATCGTTTGGCTGGGGATCGTCATCATCAAGGTGTCGTCGCCAATGTGGCGGCAAAGCAGTATTTGGACGGGGAGGAAATGTTAGATGTGGTCGCGCAACTTGATACTTCTTCGCTCCTCGTAGTCTTAGACCAAATTCAAGATCCACATAATTTGGGGGCCATTGCCCGATCAGTAGACGCAGCAGGAGGACATGGTATTGTCATTCCAAAACATCGCGCGGTAGGCCTAACGGCTGGAGTGGCGAAAGCTTCAGCCGGTGCCTTGGAACATGTGCCTGTGGCACGTGTGACGAATACCGGCAAGTTTCTTGAGCAATGTCAAAAACGAGCCATCAAAACGGTCGCCCTGTATGCTAGCGCCAACATCACATACGACGAATGTGATTTGACAGAACCGTTGGCCCTAGTCTTTGGAAGTGAAGGGGAAGGGATTCGACCGATTGTGCTGAAGAAATGCGATGAGCAGGTGAGGATTCCGATGTTGGGAAAGATCAATTCGCTGAATGTATCGGTGGCGGTGGCGGTGACAATCTTTGAAGCAGCCCGGCAACGGGCGCATAAGGGGTAATTGGCGGGCAAAGAATTTATTTGATCTGAATGAGCCCTTCCTGGATAGCTGCGTTGAGCAGTTGTGCGGCATTCGACACGCGAACTTTTTTCATCATATTGGCACGGTGGGCTTCCACCGTTTTCACGCTAATTTTTAGCCGCTGCGCTATTTCTTTATTTTTCAGCCCGGACCAGATGAGTTGAAGGATTTCCTGCTCCCGCTGGGTCAGGGTCTCCGGGCGTTTGCGTTTAATCGGAGCGTCGTCGGTGGCGTTTGATTTCGGTCTCGTATTCATGAATTTCTCGGCATCCTTGGCTAGGCGAATTATCTAAGGGATAATATCAGGTCATTTTGAGATTGTAAACTGAAAATATACGTAAACTCACCCTAGTCGAATTAACTACGTAATATGTGACATTTATGTCTCACTGGATTGTTTGGTCAAGCGTCTTTATTCTGGGAATCATCATTGGGAGCTTCTTGACTGTCTGTGTCCATCGTGTCCCGAAGGGGCGTTCGATAATGGCGCCACGGTCAGCTTGTCCACAATGTGGAGCGCAAATCAGCTGGTATGACAATGTGCCGCTGTTGAGTTTTCTTTGGCTGAAAGGACGATGTCGGGCCTGCGATGGGGCCATTCCACCACGATATCCCATCCTTGAGCTAATAAACGGCCTTGGATATCTCCTGGTTGTCTGGCGGTTTGGATTCATATGGCCAACGGTGGTGTATGCCGGATTGTTTTCGGTTTTTTGGGTCGTGACTTGGATTGATTGGGATCACAAGATCATTCCGGATGTGATCACCCTGCCAGGGATCGTCATTGGGTTTCTTTGCGGGGCGCTCTTGCTACCCACGGGATGGTTCAATTCGCTGCTGGGTATTCTTATCGGTGGCGGGATTCTGTTGGCACTGGCCTGGATCAGTCCCTATGTATTTGGCAAAGAAGGAATGGGTGGCGGTGATATAAAATTTTTGGCCATGGTCGGAGCGTTTTTAGGATGGCAGCAGGCGCTTATCACCTTAATGGTTGCTTCGGTGGTCGGTGCTGTGATCGGGATCGGGCTCTTGGCTCTGAAGGTCATGAAAAAAGGCCAATACATTCCCTTTGGCCCGTATTTGGCTTTGGGCGCCCTCTTCGCAATGCTTTGGGGCACAGAAATATGGCAGTGGTATTTTCGCGGGTTGGTCTGAAATGATGCCGGAAATACAAGAAAACAATTTGCAAGACCAGGGTGAGTTGATGGTGGACAAGTCTCAAGCAGCGTCAAAGGGCTTTACCCTGATGGAACTCATGATCGTGCTTGGCATCATGAGCATCACATTGATGCTAACGAATATGTGGCTATCAACGCATTTGCCGCATTGGCGATTAAATGGTGCAGTGAGGCAAGTGGTGTCCGATTTAGTGGCGGCAAAAATGAATGCCGTGGTTGAACGAAATCGACAGAGGATTTTTTTTCAAGACAATCGGCATTACGTGATACTGGACGATAAGAACAATAATGGAAAGATCGATTCGGGTGAACACTTGGAAGCCCGGGATATTCAAGCCGACTATCAAGATGTCATCATGACGGCCTCAAACAATCCTTCGTTTTTACCCCGTGGCACGGCCTCGAATCTGGCCTCGATTACTCTCACGAATTCGGCTGGATCACGAAAGATTACCGTGAGCATTACCGGCCGAGTGAAGGTCCAATCCTAAATGCGCCCTGAAGTGAAACGGTTTTGGTCGTTATTCCAATGCACGCGGAATCAGCAAGGATTATCTTTACTGGAGATCGTGATCGCCATGGCCGTGGTCTTCCTCGCCTTGTTGGGGTTTGCGGGGTTTTCCGTGGTGGCCCATACGGGCATGAGTGCCAGTGAAAAAATGATGCGAGCCGTCACCTTGGCGCAGGAAAAGATGGAAGACGTGAAGCGAGAGGGTATTCCGCCAGGATTAACAAGCCAATGGACCAATACGGAGCCCTATAGCACCATCGCTGGAGCGCTTCATCATCAACGCATGCTCATTATAATTCCTGATGATCCAATGCCGGGTTTGCATACGGTCACCGTCAACGTGCAATGGGATAATGGTGCGCATGCCACCTCTCTGAAAACCTATGTGACGCAGGAATAACGAATTAATGATGTCACGGTGGCAAACCCCATCCCGTGAAGGCTTCACCCTCATTGAAATGGTCGTGGCACTTGGTCTGAGCCTCGTGACGGTGAGTGCGGTCTATTCTCTGTATATCAGTGAACTTAGAGCCCAGAACGTGCGTGAGGATCGGCTGGAGATGCTGCAGCAGGCTCGAGTCGTCGTGGATGTGGTCAGTCGTGAACTATTGATGGCAGGGTACGATCCAAGTGGTGCCAATAAGGATGTGGATCTGACTAATGACTTTCAAGGGATTACGTATGATCCGGGTCGTTTGATTATCCAGGCGGACCTGAATGGAAATGGTCTAATCGCGGACGCCAATGAATCAATAATATTTGTCTATGATCCCAAGACATATACTCTGCGGCGGAACACTGGTGGGGGCAATCAACCCTTTGGAGAAAATATCGAATCGTTCCTCGTGGAGTACTTTGATCAGGGCGGAAACGCAACCGTTAATTCCGCAAGTATTCAGCAAGTCAAGATCACGGTGACGGCCCGAACAGAACACCCAGATCCGAAATATTTACTCAATGGTGGATATCGGACGATAGCCTTGCATTCTCGTCTCACCCCGAGGAATCTCTAAGAATGAATAAGCGAGGGAAATTGATAGAGCGTACCATCTTGCTGGACAATCGCAAAGGCAGTGCCCTCATTGCGGCGCTGTTATTGGTAGCGGTCTCCGGTATCCTGGGAGCTACCATTCTATTTGCGACATCGACAGATCTTCAAATCAGCGGGAATTATCGAAGAACCATCCAAACCTTTTATGCCGCAGAAGCAGGCCTGGCTGAAACTCAACGACGATTAAGGGGATCGCCGGTGTCGAATTCCGTATTTCTGGGGGATCTATCATCACCGTATCAACTGAATTGGTCAGCCTACGTTTTCTCTCAAGCTGGGTGGAAACCCGCAGACGATCAAACCTACAATGCCCAACTAACCAACTTCGTTCCGCTCTCAGGAAATTTTACGAATACTCTAACCCAGCCCAACAGCGTGCAAAGCGGCGTGGCCTATTGGACGAAAGTGCACCACAAAACGGAGTATGACGCGGAGCAGGTTGGGCATCGCCTGGCCATGCCGCATTATTGGGATGGAGATGGCGTCACTACGATGCATTCTGTGAGCAATCGGGGACAACTCATTCGATTTGGCTACTCATTGGCAACGTCGGTGAAACCTGAACCATTCACGTCAACTCTGCAGACCTTGTATGCTCCGGTTGAAGTGATCGCTAGCCATGGGCAGGTTGAA
>JBFJON010000144.1:0-5216 GCA_041617575.1 Nitrospirales bacterium
ATCGAATTAACCAAGTTAGGCCAACGAACCAATAAACAAAGAGAGACTATACATTTCCTCTCTTCTATTCTGACATTGATCACCCAATATCAAAATCATTCTATGATTTCCTTTTCTCCCAATTTTTTCGCATATATCGGAACTGTATTCCTCCTATCACATGGAGGGCTTTGGTATGACCAATCTTTTTCATTTTTGGAATCCTTTACAGAAGACCTGCATAAAGGGTCTTCCTCTTTCCATTATCGAACTCTCCACCTGGAAACTTTTAACACAGCACCCCAACAGGTCTCTATTACCGATCTTCTCACGAACGGCCAAGATTATCATGAACAACTTGTATCGGTTCGAGGTCGCATCATACAACCAGAGCTTCATTTGGATGAAACAGAGCTGTATTTAGATTTTGTCTTTCGCCTTTCTCAAGGAACCCATTCGCTTGTGGTATATGGTCGACACGATCGCACCCAGGGTGCACCACCCATCATCATCAATCGTTCGGTAGAAGTCATTGGGAAATTTTGGAAGGAACAAAACAGAAAAGGTGTAACAATCTTCAATGCTCTTGAAGCTTTTTCGGTCACTCTCTATCCATCTTCAATTCCAGGAAGCACCTAACCATGGAGGAGTCATTTTGGGGACTTACGCCTTGAGATAATCCTTCAGCAAACCCACAACTGCCCCCAGCTCTGATTTGGGAGGGAGCTCAAGTGGAGCCGGTAAAGTAAGCACAGCATGAAGAGTCTTTTTCCAGGCACCTGCCTCAAAGTCTTCACGCGTGAGTTCTAAGGCACGTCCATGTTGGTGCCCATAGTCTACCAATAGTTGTTCATCCACAAAGTTGTTGCGCCGTACATACACCAAGGGAATGCCATAATGAACAGCGGTGGTTATTGTCGCATACCCTGGCTTGGTCATCACCACATCCGCCTGCCTCATCATTTCCCCAAATGGCATCGTGAAATCTTCTAAACTATGGACTCGCCTGGTAGGCGAATTCAACAGAATACCCCCCACAAGAAAGTGAAAACCCTCACAGGTTTCCATCTGTTCCAAGGGAAGCGCTGCCAGCGGTATACCCCCGAATGCAATGACTACAAGCTTTTCCCCTCTCTCCATTCCCAAGAGCTTCCGCACATTCTGAGACGGTGTCTCTATCAGAGGAAAAGACGGGCCCGTATCAATGATCGATTGGAAAGCCGGCATGTCAATTCCTGGATGAAGCCGAATGAGACCATCGGCCTTGGCATATTCCTGTCGAATATGCTCATAGATCGCCCGATGATCGGTTCTGGACGGTTGAATACACGGCTCTAGCACTTGATCCCAGGACAACGATGCAATGGCTATTACGGGGCAATTCGCTTGGAACGCACTGGCTATGGCCAAATAGGAAATATTTGAAATGACCAGATTCGCCTTTGCATCCCGCATAGCCTGGGCTTCTTGGCTTACTCGTTGACTCCAATTCGTATGAAACTCTTGATAGGCCGCCCATGTTCTATCGATATCAATTTCTAGCGGACCTCGTTGAATACAACCGATATCCTGTGAAATGGCCTGCAGTTCCCAGCTCACTTGCAAATATTCTTGGAAAATAGATGACGGAGCACACGTCCGAAGTATAACGTGCAAATTATCAACAATCGCTCCTAATTTATTGAGAACGGGAATGACTTGCGCAGCATGGCCAAATCCATGAGCAGAAATCGAGCACCAAATAATCGGCATTGAATACCCTGTTAAAACCGAAGTGGCTCAATCCTCATAAAAAGAGTAAAGAGCCCGCTAACCAATTTCTTACTTGCAGGGGTACCTCTGAAGTTCATAGAATTCATTAAATTAAAAACATTCCCCTTCCCATAGACGATGTTTTAAAAAAGATGACAAAAATCTGCCTCAAAAAACAGAGATTCATCCTGATTGGAAGCTTGCTCCTGCTATTGGCTTTGTTTTCCTCCTGTAACCATCACGCCCAGAAATATCCTCAAGGGCGCGATAACACACTGGCTCAACCACCTCAGGTTGAACAACAGTTATTGACTACTATCAAAAGTGCAGAGACTTTAGGGCAAGGAAATCCGCTTCTCTTGAGTAGCATATATAGTTTGGCCAATTTTTATCAGGAGCGCAAAGAATATGATAAGGCCGCCGATCAATATCAACGAGCCCTCCATATCAAAGAAGAAATGAGTGGCCCCGACCATCCAGATATTGCCGCAATTCTTCAGCGATACGCCCGCTTACTTCAAGAGGCCAAACGCCCAACCGAAGCCGCAAACCTCTTGGCCCGAGCTAATGCCATTTTGGCCCGTTCCTCCCCTCCGCCTGTCAGCCCGTAAATCCACGATAGCCAGATCACCTCATCATTTTAACCGGGTCCTAGGGGTAAAAGTTACCTACCGGGCTGGATAATGGGGGGGAGATTTAGCATTTTAATAGAGTTTTGTGCATATTCCTGCATCTTTTATCTGGCATAAGATTTGACTATACAAGAGATGACGTATAGGCCGAATCCTGATCAAGGACCCTCTCTTGAAAAAACTCCAAAAAACGCCTGCCAAACGAGGACGGCCCCGAAAAGATGCGGTGATTAAAGCTGCAAAAAAATCGGTACAAGTCGACAAGCACCCTCGCTGTCCACGTTGCGGGTCCCGAACGGTAAATTTAGAACATTTGGAGCAAGAACTTTTAATGTCTCTCAGCTTACATTGTCTGATTTGTGGCCATCATTCTTTTTTAGGACGACCCGTGATTCGGCTACTCAAACGTCCCAACGTTACCATTCCAGAGTCCATCAGACGAACAAGAAGCGGATAACACCTAACTCGACCAGCCTTTCTTTTCAAATCAGCCAGTATCCTATCTACCACGACTCCGTCCTGACAGTCATAGGACAAACATTCAGGTCGCTTAGCCCTTGCAGCAATTGACGACATGCAGAAATACTTCCGCACACTCGCAGATCGACTTGTGAGAAATCAGGGACGAGTTCGAGCAATGGAGTCAGATCAACACGTTCTTCTCCTGATGGCAGGACATTGACCCGTACGATTCGGCCTTTGGGAGACGCCCAATTACTCGGCCATGATCGTGTTAAGACCGGCACATAGCGAAAAAAATGCGAGAACTGTTGTGTCATCTTTACGAGTTCTTCATGCAGCATCAATTGTTTTTCATGCCGTACGCTAGCAATCAGCGTCAATTGCCCACGACGTTCCCCGCCTCCCTGATCCCATTCCTGATGCGCCATGTAGCGAATATAAGAAAGAAACGGGGTAATACCAGTTCCATAAGCCACACATACCAACTGACGGTCTTCCCAATCTCCATCAGGTTCTAAACGAAGATTCTTTTCCTTACATACGGCAGTATTTTCATACACGGTCGCGACCCCTCGAATTTCATCGACTGTCAGGCGAACATCAACCGGTTCTCCGGTTTTATGCCAATGATCAGCCACCTCAGACTGCCACCAAACGGAGGTGTCCGCTTGTGGTTGATGCGTATCATTAATAAACGTCTCCAGTAAGCCTGGTTCATTGCAGGACGAATTCGACCTGGTATACATGCGCCGCCGAAACTTATCCGTCCGCATGCCCCAGGGTTTGGCTAAAAAGGCCGTACCCGGTCGCATCGCATCGTGAAGAGGATAACGCCTTCCACCAATTTCTACATAGTCGGGTAATGCCAATTGCACCCGTCGAATTTCCCCAGGATCAATAACTTGCAGTTGCGCAATCCGCGCCGGAGCAACATATTCCATATGAAATCCTTTTTCGTCCCATCAGGTATATTTCTTACTCAAACTGACATCCGACACCAATTTGATTCTTTCATCCATTTTTTATATGATCCCTGTATTGGCCTTACCCGAGACAACGCGCATGCAACCTCTTTCTTCAATACCATCTAACTTCAGTCAATCTTCTCCCTCTCAGGAGGCCCTCTCTGCTTCTGTAGAGAACAAGAATAAAATCGAACTTTCGACGCCTCCTGAACGATCGGAAACCATTTCCATTTCCCAGACCGGTAAGGAAATCAACCAATACATTGAGGCCATGGCCGAACTTCCAGATATCCGGGAAGAGCGAATCGCCCAGATTCAAGCAGCTCTGGAAAAAGGGACCTACTCCGTTTCCTCCCAAGATCTAGCTGATAAACTTATTCAAGAGCTCTCGACTTAATCCCCTTCCTCATCATCTTCAGCGTCATCAGAACACCCTAAGCATCGAACCAGGCAAGGGCTTGTTTGCCAAACATGTCCGGACTCATTGTCCTCGGGTTTCTTGAAACGAGAAGAACATCTCCGAAAAATCAGCCTTCACACGTTTTTTGCATTCTAGAATTTCAATGGAGTTGCTGTATATCTTTGAATATTCGTGCTCGTTGCTAATTCTGAATCTTGTTTCTTTCTTTTTGCCCTTGTAGCATGAAGCACCACAGCCGACAAGGGAATGATGAGTATAACCTCTCGCTACCCCGCCATGGGCTCAAATGTTCTTTGGTTAACCATTTCATCCCACCCAGAAAACTTGTTAATCAAATCATCCCTTCTAGGATTAGGGCCAGATCATTCGCTTCTCTGTGCTATACCGAACGATCAACCGCTTGAATTATTAGCCAAGGGACTGCCCTGCAAGGGTCGCTCATATATTGACGGAGAAATTTATGAATTTGAAACGGTGATTCAAGAATTCCTTACATTTCCTCCAGCCATAAGGTTGAAAGCTCCGCTCGATATCGTGCATCAAACTCCCCGCTCATTTCCGCGTTTGACAGTAGACCTTCCTGGAGCCGTTCGTCCCCTTAGCAGAAATGGACATATTCTTGCGGTGCTTCCTGTACAAATGAGCAATCTCTCACCAACCGGATGTCAATTCAGCATCGACCCTTTAGCCTGGCCAAAAGTTTCTGCCTTACATCTCTACCTAAGTTGTCGATTGCCGGGAGTGGATCACCAGTCAAAATTCCACGGATTAATCGAATGGGTGCATCCCACAAATGAACTCATGATGGGCGTCCAGTTCATCTTTGAATTCGACCAAGATATGGCCCAAAAAGATGTTTTTCGGTGGTATACCTCTCAACAAGCCAATCTCGTCAATACCAGGGCCTAAGACCTGCGTTTATCCAATCTTTTCATTCCAGCGAAACACAGTGTTCCCATTTTGAAAATCCCGCTCTTGTCTCTTTGAATTATTCTTAAGGCTCAC
>JBFJON010000145.1:0-5210 GCA_041617575.1 Nitrospirales bacterium
CAAAATGATGATGGACAATAAACCGAGAGATCCCAAAAGCTCAGTAGGATTGGCAAAGGGCATAACGTATTTTAACCTCCATTAGGCTAATCGGATGTAACAAGGGGAATGTGTGAATACAGAACAGACCAACCTGAGATGGGATGGCGGGGCCGACGGGATTTGAACCCGCGACTTCCAGATTGACAATCTGGCGTCCTAACCTGGCTGAACGACGGCCCCGCAATAATCTGGTTCTGGGCAAAATGCCCACGAAGCTCTTCCACAGGGGGAATTGATCTTGGTGTGGGCTGGTCAATATATCAGATTGAGCGGACCTTATGCCAAAGAATAATTGGTAGGCGGAACAGGGATCGAACCTGTGACCTCTGCCGTGTAAAAGCAGTGCTCTGCCAATTGAGCTATCCGCCTAAAAATTCACAAAAAAACAGCAATTTCCTCATTATAACAGGGAGTTAGACCTTGTCAACTCCATGAAAATAGTGTGGAATACTGTTTAACAAAAATTAATGACGTGGGTAGAAGTCACCGCATCGCATACGGGTCATAGCAGAAAAAAATCATGTGAGGAAATGAATTAGTTTTTAAATAATGTGGAGAGGAAGTACCAACGATGGGATATAAAATTAAAGATAACTCCGATAAATCGGCTACACCTGAACCTGTATTGGCTTTGTCCAGCAAAGAACAGTTTTTGTTTTTTGTGGAAGAGCACCGGGGGTTGGTGTGGGGCTGCATTCTTTTGGTTGTCGTAATCATTGGTGGTCTCGTGACGCTTAATTGGCTTTCACAGCAAAAGGAGGAAGTATCCTGGGAATTACAAGGCCAAGCTCAACAGATCTATTTGGATCGTCCACTCGACAATGTTGAGAAGGGAAAAAACAATATTCAACAGGCATCAGGGATGTTCCAGGATATTCTTGAGGAATACCCAGGGACTCCCAGTGCAAAAGTTTCTTTGTTTTTGTTGGGAAATAGTTTAATGGAAGCTGAAAATTATCAAGGTGCGATCGATGCCTACACCTCGTTCATTCAAGAACATGGGCAAGACCACATCCTGGTGGGATTGGTGCAGCAGCGGTTAGGGTTGGCTTATTTACTGAATGGGAATCGAGAGGATGCCGTGAGTGCCTTTGAGGCGGTGTTAGGAAATGTTCATGCGCTTAATAAAGATCAAGTGTTATTTGAGTTGGCCAAATTAGCGGAATCTGAAGAGAAAACAGATGATGCAGTCAAACGCTATAAACAACTCATACAGGAATTTCCCCTATCTCCCTTTTCGACCGAAGCCAATCTTCGTGTGAAGGAGTTGGCTCCTGAGGAGACTCAGGAACCGGTCGATGCGGAAATAAGCACGGGTAGCGAAGTCCAGAAAGAGACGTCAGAGATTGAACAAGATTCAGGGGGAGAATTGGGAAAAAAGGAGTAGGGAAAAAAGAAAACGAAAAAACGAATGTTAATGAAAGGTTATTGACTGACCATTAGCATATGTCCGGCTCGAATAATGCTGGTAGATAAGTTATTCAATGCCCGCAAATCTCGCACGCTCACTCTGAATTGCTGAGCAATACTCCACAAGCTATCACCACGCTGCACGCGGTACCATTTGGAATCCCCAGTCGGAGACTTCTTAGCCGGTGGAGTCCCCTTTATGCGCAACCGGTCTCCCGGAAAAATCAAATGGGTCGAAAGTTTATTGAGTCTTTTGAGCTGGCTGATTGAAGTTCTGAAGCGAGCAGCAATTTTTCCCAAAGAATCTCCATACCGAACCCGGTACCAGGTAATTTGATCATCCGCGTAATCTTCGTCGGCATCTCGCACCCGTAGTCGCGTTCCCACACGAATCAAATTGCTTGATAAATTATTCATTTCCTTGAGCTGGCGCACTTTCATCTTGAAACGACTGGCGACAACGGACAGGCTGTCTCCCCTGCGAACGCGGTACCATTGTGTAGGAGGTGGGGGTGGTTGGGTCCAGACTGGAAGTGTTGCATGGTTTGCGGCGACTAATGAGGCCATTCCCACTGGCACTTTGAGATGGTACCCGGGACCTTTTGATCTTGGAACAATATTGCGCCGGAGCTCGGGATTTAACCGTTTGAGTTCTTCAAAAGAAACTCCTGTCTGTTTCGTAATGGCAGAAAGTTGAACGGGTTTACCAATCAAGACTTCTTCGAATTCATGTTGCTCTCCTTCAGGCGCAAGAAACCCATAGTCCGTGGGATTTTTGGCAATAAGCGTGGCCGCAATGAAGCGTGGGACATAGTCTTTGGTTTCCCGTCGGATATACCAGGTACGCCGAATTTTCCAATAATCTCGAGTTCCGGTCTTTCGAATAGCTCGGGAAACTTTCCCACTCCCTGCATTATAAGCGGCTAGGGCAAGAGGCCACGAACCAAAGCGGTCATAGAGATCTCGAAGATGATGGGCGGCTGCCACAGTAGATTTTATTGGATCCCGCCGCTCATCCACATACCAACTGACATCGAGCTTATACATTCGGCCTGTGGCTTTCATGAATTGCCATGGTCCAGAGGCGCGTGACCGAGAGAAGGCTCGGGGATTAAAGCCAGATTCGACGAGGGATAGATACATAAGTTCAGTGGGAAGTCCAAATTTTCGAAAAATGGGTTCGACGACCTCTCTGTAGTGATGGAACCGGTCTAAGTAGGATTGAAATCGATCAGCAATGCCCTTCTGGAAATAGTGCAGATTTTTAGCCACCGCATCGTTGATGACCAGAGAAATCGTTCCATATTCAGAGAAGGTATCAGAGGCTACTGGCTCCCAATCGGACTTCAAGACATCGGCAAAACGAGCCAGATATATTCTTGGCTTTGAAAGTCCGGTAAACGTCGTTTCAAAAGGCAATTGGGGAGAAATCGCGGAAGAATCTTTTAGCGAAATAAGGTAATGATCTTGTTCTATGAGGGGCCAGCCAAAACGGGAAAGTGAGGGCAAGCGATCTCTCTGATAGATGTCTAGAGGCGGTTGATCAAAAGTGGTCTTGTTGATTGGGTATTGAGTATCAGTGAACGTTTGCTCTTTGACGCGTTGTTCATCAAAAGCAGGATGTACTACTTCTTCAGGAGCTGTCTCCTTATGGCGCAAAGCTGGTTCGTGCATAATATATGAAGGAACCTCTTCGTCAACGACAACAGAAAAGTGGCTTGGTCGTTCTTCTTCCTCTAGTTGTTGTTGCACAGAGCTAGAGGATTGGGTATTCAAAGTTTTGGATAAAGAATTAAAGACGTGCTTTGATCTTTCAGCCCTAGATGGAGAGTATTGTCTGCCAGACGGGATATTCGAGTAACCACCACGAATAGCCAAGGAATAATTGAGGGTAAGGGATTCCGAGAAAAATCCTGGCGGGGGAGCAGAGATTTCGGCCCATCCTTGAATTGGATTAACCATACTCATGGCCAAGATAAGGCTTCTAACCAAAAGTGTGTGGGGAAGGGTCATGATAATCCGAAATAAGGTGTGGCCGGAAGAACTCGGTGCTGTTCTTTAAAAGTAAGACCTGTTCTAATACCTTTCGGCAGATCCTTGCACATCTTGATAGGCTACCCCTCGTCCTCGAGGATGTCAATCCGCTTTGAGGTAAATTTACAGTTTAATTATTGGGTTGGAATCATGCCTGAAAAATGATTGTTTGTATGCACAGGACTATTGGGAACCATGGCCATAAAAAACACGGCTTCTAAGTAAATTCACGGTAGGAGTTTAACGGTGTGGATTCACGGGTAAGGCCAGAGTGAAGTACCGTCCTCCTTCTTCATAGAGCAAGCGTTTCTTTTGAAGACTGGTTAAGAGATCTGCAAGGGGCTGTATCTCTTGATCCGAGCCGGTATGAGATTGATCTAGTAATCCTTTTCGAATTTGCTCAAAGGACTTTCCTTGATCATTGCAAAATTCCAAAATAAAGGCATGGGGCTGGTCAAATCGTTCACTTGTTGGACTTGGTCCTCGTCCATCGTACACGGTGAGATAGCTCAAGGCCTTGGAAAAAAAGAGGAAAGGACGGTTGGAGGAATGATACCGTTCTTTCCATTCCTGCACGAGCCTGACGAAATCATCATATAAACGGGGATCGACTTTCCAGTCGATTTCATACTCAAAGTCATAGGCGATTTTATTCAAATCCACTTTCCGTTCATCGTACACATACCCATACGCCAGTCCTGGCCCCGTGAGACGAATCCCATATCGTTCCGGCCATTTATAATAGGGGCTGAATCGTTCAAGCCATAATTTTGACGTGGATTCGGGCGGCTGAAGGTGGAGCAACGAAGGAATAATCTCCATTTGTCTCTGATAATCGGCATTCGTCTCTCCAGGAAAACCCAATAAAATATTCCAGGATAAATCAATATGATAATATCGACTCCACTTTAAACATTGAATGTTCTGTAAAGGACTAACACCCTTATCCATTTCCTTGAGTTGACCTTGGCTGAGACTTTCGATCCCGGGTTGCATGCATTTGACGCCGCCTTGGGCTAAGGTTTGAATTTGGCGTTTAGTGAGATTGCTTTTGGTCTCCATAAACACATCAAGGTCCACGTGTCGTTGGGCCAGTTGGCCAAACAAACCATCCACATACTTCATGTCGATAATGTTGTCGACCAATCGAAAGCGGCTGGTGTCGTAACGGCTTGAGAGATAATCCAACTCGGCAGCAACCTGGGTCGGAGATTTGGCCCGAAAATCCATCGCCTCCGCATTCAAGCCGCAAAAAGTGCAATGATGTTTCTCACCCCACCAACAACCACGGGAGCCTTCATACAGCAAAATGCGATTGAGACCGGTCGACCCCTGACGGTTTAATTCGTCAAGCTCAGCAAAGTAGTCGTCGTAGTCGGGCGGAGGAGCCTGGTCAAATTTCGTCACCAAATGTTTATGAGGCGTGAAGCAAATCTCGCCGTCTTTTCGATGAGCAATACCGGGGGGAATATCGTTTTCATGTTTGAGCAGGATTCGTTTCACCAATGGAGGAAATGAATGCTCGCCTTCACCACTCACCACATAGTCTATCCAAGAAAACGCGCGAAACTGTTCAAGGCCCATCTCTCCGTCAAAGTTGGCTCCCCCAAAGACAATCCGAACATCTGGATACACATCCTTAATCAATTTCGCCAAAGAGAGGCTCGCGACGTTTTGGTCAAAGGTCGACGTAAAGCCGACCACGTCGTATTGATCCCACTCCA
>JBFJON010000146.1:0-5193 GCA_041617575.1 Nitrospirales bacterium
AGTGATGTTCTTCTCATAAAAGCGCCTATCCGAAAAAGGCAAAAAGTTTACTTTTGGGTCCATCACCGAGATGGGGCGAAAATTCCCATAAATCCCGAAAAACCTGGTCTTTACAAACACTTACGAATCCTCAAGATTCCCTGATCTTCCAGGAAACCTTGAGTGTATAAGTGGCTGAAATTTCAGGGAATTTCAGATTCTGTGGGATTTAATTTTCCGTCTCGGCGATGAACCCAATAATCCAAAAGCATATTTTTTTATTGTATCGCGTATCGTTACGTGTTACACTAAAAAATGATCAAGTCTTTTAAACATCGCGGACTAAAACGGTATTACGAACAAGATGATCCGCGCTACTTGCCACCTGCTCTGGTAGGGCGGATTGGCAGGATTTTGGGTTTGATGGATGCCGCTGACAACCTCGATGGGCTTAACCTTCAGGCCTTGCGGCTTCATAAACTAACAGGGGAATTAAAAGGCCATTGGAGTGTCAGTGTCACGGGAAACTGGCGGATCATTTTTACGTTTGAAAATGGAGAGTTTCATAACTTGGAGTTGATAGATTATCACTAGGAGGATAAAAACCATGCCGATGAAAAATCCACCACACCCAGGAGAAGTGCTCAAGGATCTTTGCATTGAGCCTCTAGGGAAAACGCTGACTGATATCGCCGAAAGTCTCGGCGTCAGCCGGAAAACTTTGTCTGATCTGGTGAACGGAAAACGGAGCCTGTCCCTGGATATGGCTATCCGGATTTCCAAAGCCTTTGGCAGTACGCCGGACACTTGGCTGCGCATGCAGTTGAACCATGATTTGGCTCAACAGGAAAAACGCGCGTCAAAAATCAAGGTTCGCAGACTTGTTCCAAAGTCGGAGGAGGTGCATGTTTAGGCACTAATCATAAAAAAATAAAGTCTATGAAGACGATCCTGCCTATACGGCAGGTATTAGGCCTGGTGATATTATTCTCATGGTGGAGGATCATCCCGTTGATTCACCCAATCAACTTTCCCGTTTAGTGGGTCAGAGAATAGGAACTTTAAACGCTATTTTTGGGTAATCGGAAACGTACCAAAGAAGCATCGGAGGGGCAATCACCCGCTCAGCGGTTTAAAAAATAGGGGGGTTCAGCTTGCGAGAAGGGACTAACCGGCCCCTGTGCCAAGGATGTTAACAAAAATTGCGACACATTTGCGGGTTTTAGGTGTGTGAAGGCCGAGGGGGACTGTTGGCTCAGGGATTGAACCGGACGGAAGCGGATGGAATTCAGTTGGCATCAGACTATTTGAAAAAGATCGTCGGTCCGGGCCGGTGCACGGGGTGGGGCTCTGGTGGGCAAGCCCAAATGAGCGTCCCCAATACGCGAGATCGATATCGATGGCTTTTGGTCAGAGCAACCCGTCCCTGTAACCCCGCATTGGTAGGGCCGGAGGAATCGCTTTGGGATGGGTCTATCCAAATCTTCTACCTCACCTTGATCCTCTCCTTACAAAGGAGAGGAAACATATCATCTAGATGGAATATTGGAAATCGGGTCGGCGGCTGGTGGGTTCTGCGAGGATGCCTCGGGATTTGAGCAACTCGATAATTTTGTGGGTACATTCATCAAAATCTTCTGGGCCGGCAAAGATGAGATCCGTGTCGGGTTGTGGGCCGTCTAAATTTTTGGCCATCTGAATCGTAATGACCGGAATAGGATTGACTAACGTTTGTACTGTTTGCACAAGATCTTTGGTGGCTTGTTGGAAGGCATTAGTGGTGGTAATGACGAGTGAACCGGTATCGGTTAGCAATCGCACGACCTCGCCAAATCGTCGAATAATTTCATCAGGTTTGATTTCATGAAGATCAGCATCCAGGCCTCGTTGGAGATTTTCCGGTGCCAGGAGATAGGCATGGCGGCCTTCCGCAACTAATACGGTTTCCAATTTCCGCCCGAGGAATCCCTTTGCGGTCGTGTCGGGTCCCGTGAACAGTATGACGGCGGCTCGGTGTCCATAGCGTTCCGCGCGATCTTCGGCTCCGACATCGCCTTTCACCCAGGCAGATTCCCGTTCCCGAGCTTCCGTTCGGAAATCTTCCTGCTCATCAGGGACTAACTCGGTAATGATGCCGCCGCCTGCCACGTCGTAGTCATCGACTAAGACGAAACGACCGGTTGTTTCGAAGTTGGCATAGAGATCGAAAGCCAACGGCGATTTGCACCGCAAAGTGATATCGGCGACTTCGTTTCGTTTTACTGTGGATTGTGTGTGACGGTCGGCCAAATTGTTCGCGTCGACAATGCGATGAATGACGGCAATCTCGCAGGGCACTTCTCGAGTGGCGAGCCGCAAGGTATAGGTTCGTCGGGTTTCTAACGGCCGGCTCCCTAACCAAAACAGGTTGGCACGAATTCGCGTGGAGACCAAGGGACGGGTCTCTTCATGCGTCGCGATGTGGCCGCGCTCCACGAAAATTTGTTCATCCAATGTGATGCCCACCGATTGACCGGCAGTCGCTTGCGTCGGTGGAGAATCGATATTAAATGCTTCAATGGTTTGAACATTGGCCGATTTATTCGTGGGAGAAAACACTAAGCGGTCGCCGATTTTTAGGCTCCCGGCGGTAATGCGTCCCACCAAGATGCGGCGGGCATCAAACTTATAGACGTCTTGGAGTGGGAAACGAAGAGTTTGTTGGTTCCGTGCGGTCTCCACATGGAAATGAGCTAGGGAGTCCAACACCGAGGGTCCGGTGTACCATGGTGTTTCCGGACTCACTGTGGTGATATTGATGCCTTGTTTCGCGCTGGCTGGGATAATGTATTGAGGAATGACGTTTAATTGAGTGAGAAATTCACGATATTCTTTCTCGATGGCCTGAAACGTATCTTCCCGATAGTTGACGAGATCCATTTTGTTGACGACGACGGTCACTTGTTTCACGCCTAACATGGAGAGCAAGAGGCCATGGCGTTTGGATTGTTCGCGCACGCCTTCAAGGGCATCAATGACCAGAAGCGCCCCTTCAGCTCGTGCTGCGCCCGATACCATATTTTTTAAAAACTCTTTATGTCCCGGTGCATCGATGATGATGTATTGCCGGCCGCCCCAGATAAAGAACGTTCGGGCCGTATCAATCGTAATGCCTTGTTGTTGTTCTTCCAAAAACGCATCGAACAGAAAGGCATACTCGAATTCTTTCCCTTGCTGACGGCAAATGGCCTGAATCTTTTCAATTTTGCCTTCCGGGAGGGTTCCTGTGTCTGCATACAAGCGACCCAACAACGTGGACTTGCCATGATCCACATGCCCCACGATCACGATATTCATGCGTTCTTGGATGGTGGTCTCAGTCGCCATGACTACATGTATCCGTCTTTGCGTAGCTGTTCCATCCCGCGACCCTCGTCTTGTGCGCGTCCCGCTCGTTCAGCCACTTTGCTGTTCCGCAATTCTATGAGGACCTCATCGACGTTTTTGGCCGTGGATTGAATGGGAAACGTACAAGGAGCACAGCCCAGGCTACGGTAGCGTTTTCCGGTTCCTTGATCCAAATAGAGGTTGTCTAAAAATGGGATATTTTCCAGTTTGATGTATTCCCAGATATTAATTTCCGTCCAATCCAAAAGAGGATGAATGCGAATATGGGTGCCAGGGGGAAAGGATATTTTGTATTGGTCCCAGAGTTCGGGGGGCTGATCGCGGAAATCCCATTCATTGTTTTTATCGCGTGGAGAAAAATAGCGTTCTTTGGCACGGGTGGAATCTTCATCAGACCGGACGCCCAGGATAATTCCGGTATAGCCTTTTTCTTCCAGTAAGAGTTTTAGACCTTCTGTTTTCAACGCGGTGCAGCATGCAATGCGGCCTTTTTCATGGTTCATCCCTTCGGCAAGGGCTTTTTTGTTTTGCCCTACAACCAGGTTGAGTCGCCATTCTCGAGCCAGACGATCACGGTATTCGATCATCTCGGGAATTTTGTAACTGGTATCCACATGCAGTAACGGAAAGGGCACATGACCAAAAAAAGCTTTACGCGCCAGCCACAGCAACACGGTGGAGTCTTTCCCCATGGACCAGAGCATCCCCAGGTTGTCGAAATTCTTATAGGCCTCGCGAAGAATATAGACGCTTTGGTCTTCTAATTGTCGAATGTGTTTCATGCCGTAACCATGGGAGAAGAGAGGGAATCGGGGCTTTGGGATGTATGAGCCTGTGTGTTGACCAGATTCTGAAAGAAGATGCTTACCTTCCCAGAGTCGAGAATGTCATGTGCCAGAGGCGTGGCCTGGGCCAAAGACGAAGCTAGGCCAGCTGCGTAGATGAATAACGCGGCATTGAAAATGACCCATGCCCGCTGATCGCCGCGTTGGCGATTTTCTAGCAATTGGGTTATGACATGTGCTTCATGTTCCGGACTTGCTGAAGATGCTGTGGTCTGAAGAGTTCCTGCTTTGGCGCTCATGGCTTGGAACGCCCCCAATCGAAAGCCTGCATCTTCAGGACGGAACATCAAGGGAGAAATGTGCCCACTCCGTAGTTCACGGGCAGCGGAAGATGCCGACAAGGAGAGCTCGGGAAACCCTTCAACACCTTGAATAATGAGGGCTCGTTGGGTTCCCAACATATCCAGCGCTTCCGCCATTTTATTGAGATAAGGGGGGTGCGCAATCCCAATGACCTGTGATGGAAGTCGAGCGGGGTTGAGCAATCTGGCCACTTGATGCGAGAGATTTTGAAAACCAAATTCCCTACGCAGGTCTAACAGTTTGACTAACGGGGCGTGGTATCCTGCCAAATCCATATATACCCAAGAATGCTGAGATCCTTGCTCGATCGCCTCATGGGCTGAGTGGGCGATGGGAAGTTTCAGGTGCTGCAGGACTTGAGGAAGGTCATAGTCCAGGGTTGGGTTCTCAACCCCATGCATGAACATTTTTGCGCCGGCTGCAGCGGCGACAAGCGAGGCCGCGACTACGATATGAATCGTATTGTGTTTCTCCGCATAGAGCGGGATATCGACCATGTGCGTGAAATCAGCAAACTGAATCGGTGAAATACACATGCGGGCGGTTGCCGTAAAGGCGGCCAATTCTGCAATGGATTCGGTTTTGATCCGCATGGCCATGAGAAAGGCCCCAATTTGGCGTTCTGTGGCTTGTCCCTCGATGATCCAATTTAGGGCCAGCTTGGCCTCTTCCCAGGTCA
>JBFJON010000147.1:0-5192 GCA_041617575.1 Nitrospirales bacterium
CCAACTCCTTGCTTTCTTAACGAAGTTTTTTCACCCGATCCGTCGGACTGATGACATCGGTCAGACGAATACCAAATTTTTCGTTTACCATGACCACCTCACCTCGAGCCACGAGCCGTTCATTAACCAGAACCTCTAACGGTTCGCCAGCCAATTTATCTAATTCCACGATAGACCCTGGTCCGAGTTGCAGCAGATCTTTTATCAGCATCCGCGTACTGCCCAATTGCGCAGATAACACAAGAGGAATATCTAAAATTCGATCAAGATTTGAATCTTGAGTCCCAATTCCCTCCGGAACGGCTGGTGGAGCGGGAGCCTGCGCCGAACTTTCGACTTTCGTAGCAACTTCCTGTGCTAAGGGCTCCACCATCTCCTTCTCGGCGTCAATTGTCTCCAAGTCCACGCTGTCTTCTTCACTCATATGTGTTCTCCAAGCTTCTCGAGTTTCCCACTCGCCATACGGTCACTTTTTTGGTTGGCACCTTACTCGGGCATAATCAGGATGTCCTGAATTTGAAAGGATTGCCTGCCCTTGGTCGTCCCTGGAAATCCCGAAAATTTCGGCATACCTTCCACATTCGCAATTAAGGGCTGGGTGGTGGATTTATTTAAGGCAATGACATCCCCCGGAGCAAAGTGCATAAACTCTTCAACCGATAATTCGGTTTCTCCCAACCTTACGGAGATGGTGACAGAAGCGTCCTTGAGTCTGTTTGAAAATCGCCTGATCCACCCATGGTCCACTCCAGTAACCTCATTTTGAAAACTAACCTGCAGGCGATTTCGAATAGGCTCCAACATGGCATAGGGAAGACAGAGATGGATATCTCCAACCGAATTTCCCAGTTCAATGCCTAACGTCACCACTATGACGATATCCGCCGGCAGCACAATGGAAGCCAATTGAGGATTCATCTCTGCCCGTATGGATTTGATCTCTAAGCTTAGAACTGAATCCCAGGCTTTCTGTAAATTTTTCAAACCCATCGACATCACCGTACGCATGACACGCTGTTCAATCAGCGTAAAGTCCTGGCCTTCTGGTTTCACTTGGGTTTGACCAGCTCCGCCAAAAAAATGGTCGACGAGTAGATAGACGGTTGCCGCATCAGTAGCCATCATTGCCGTGCCACGAAGAGGCTTCATGGAAATAATTTGAAGATATGTAGGAGAAGTAAGTCGTTTGGTGAATTCACTAAATTTCATGACGGATTGATTGGTTACCGTTAATTCAACCGTCTTTCGAAGGATGTCACCCAGGGCGAGACGAAAGCCTCGGGAAAACTGTTGATGGATCACATCTAGCGTGGGCATGCGGCCCCGGACGACCCATTCCTGGTTCCCTAGATCATAGGGAACAGGCCCGTCTTGTGGTTCCTCAACTTCTGGAGCTTGAGTTTCAATATCTCCATCCGTCACTCCACGGAGCAAAGCATCCACTTCGTCTTGACTAAGAATCTTTTCCATATAAATAAATTAGTAAAAGTTGAAAAACCAAAAGAGAAAATAGCGAGATTTCATACTTCTAATTTCGTTTTTTTTCCTTTCACTGAATGATAAAGTCCGTAAAGAACACATTCGAGATCTTCCCCTTGTTCATGACCCCATTGACCCGGGTCATAATTTCTTCACGAATCCTCCGTTTCCCGTTCACCGTTCGTAATAATTGCGATTCTTTGCTACTTAAGAGGACAAGCAATGCGTCACGGATTGCTGGGACTTTATTCTGAAAATCAGTTTTTTCCTCCGGTCGATCTAACTCTAATTTAATACTGACTTTTAAAAACCGAATCTCATCTCGATCTGCCAAATTGAGGAGAAAGGGATCCAGCTCCATGACTGGTCCGGGGTCTTCTGCATGTTCCTCTCCATGCGATACTTTGGCATGTTTTCCTTCTTCATCCTTTTCGCCACCCATAAAAAACCATGCGGCACCCCCGCCTCCCCCAAGAAGCAGCACTCCCACGATTCCTAACACCATCATTTTTTTTGCTGATCCTGCTTTTACCGGCGCCTCTTCTGTGGCAGATTCCTCAGCCATACCATAACCTCACATTTAAAATTTGTGTCGGGCCTAAACTTCCTCTTATAAAGTCAGCAACCTTTATGCCACTCTATTTTTCTTGGTATATGCAGTTTTTCTGGGTCAAAAAAACCAGAAAAAACACGTTGTTTCGTCCTTGGGCCCGCCACAATATTCTCACCACTCATGCAAAAATTATTAGGCATTTTCGTCATTTTCCTGGCGTGGCGCTGGAATCTTTGACGCTTAGCTATTGATGATCCCAATGTCTATCAGTGGGAAAGAATTTCTCCATGAGTCGTTCGAAAATCACAAGGCTCGTGCTCATACTGGGCCTGTTGAATATTTTTTTCGCAGGGCCCATAAATGCCCTAGAGAAAATCGATAACAGCAGCCGACGGGAATGGTCAAAAAAGCATGCCCTAAGTCTTTTCGAAGGGTCCGTCCAGTCCTGTCCTGAGCCAGGAGAAGCGAAGACCGCTATTGCTTGTTCGGTCCTGAAAGCCCTCACGGCATAGTTCATCCCGAAGGGTGACTCTTTTGTGTTTGACGAGCAGAGCGTACTCTCAGTACGTGAGCACGGCAAAATGCCGGGAACGCCGCCTTGTCTGTCCCATCCTGAAAGGTGGGCCATTTGTTTTCAACATTCCCATACACGAAGAAATTCTCGTGCACAAAAAAGCCCCCAATCACTAAATAGTGACTGAGGGCTTTTCCTTTGACGCTACACAAAAACTATCGAGCCAAATTCACCAGTTCTCCTAATAAATCATTGGTAGTCGTGATAATTCGGGAATTGGCTTGGAATCCCCGCTGCATGATAATCATGTTCACCAGCTCATCCCCTAAATCGACATTTGAGGCTTCTAACGTACTCGCAGTCACTTTCCCAAACGTTCCGGAACCTGGCACCCCAACCAACGGGGTCCCAGAGTCTCCAGATTCAATAAACAAATTCCGTCCAAGGGGTTGCAACCCGTCAGGATTGATGAAGCGTGCCAGGATCACCTGTCCAAGATTCTGAGTGGTTCCATTTGAAAACCGTCCCGTAATCAATCCATCTTCAGCAATCGACGTGTTCGTTAGAGTACCATTGGAAAACCCATTTTGTGCTAAGGTTAAGAGTACGGAGGCAGCTCCTTGCTGCAACATCCCATCAGTTCCAGTACCACCATCGGTTGTAATACTTGTTCCAAAATCGAAGACTATTGTCTGCGGCGCAGTGGATCCATTGTTAAATGATATCGCATGCCCAGCGGGATCACTTTCTGTCAACAATAAACCACTCGAGTCAAAGGTCAGAGTTCCTTGTGCCACCAAGGCATTGCCTGTCGTCGTATTTTCATTCGCTGCAGCAACCGTGACTTCAGTATTGGCCGCGATCACATTATATTGCCACGTATTATTGGCTGTTTTAGCAAAATACACGGTCACATCATGTCCCACCCCAAGTGAATCATACACTCGAACCCCAGTACTGAACTGAGAATTTGAAGAATTTGACGGATCAGCCAAGAGTTGCGTGGTTGTGGGTGCAATGATTGGTTCCGTGGCATTTACATTTCCACTCATGTCCACATCGGTGGTAGCTGTCCCAATTTGTTGGAGCGTCGTTAAAACCATGTCCCCAATGGCACCCGTCACATTTCCACTAGTATCCACCTGAAATCCTTGAAGACGAAACCCTGCCGGACTCACAATATTCCCAGAGTTGTCGACATTAAATTGCCCTGCACGCGAGAAAAATGGATTGCCCGAGGCATCAGTAACCTGAAAAAACCCATCACCATCGATAGCCAAATCCAACGCATTCGAGGTTGTCTGAAGCGACCCCTGAGTAAAGCTAGGATCAACACCCAAGACCCGCACACCCCGTCCCTCCACTAATGCACTCGTAGTCCCTCCAACACCGATACTCGCCCCAAACAAATCGCCGAAGGATACGGTTCGAGTCTTGAATCCTATGGTTTGGGCATTGGCAATATTGTTCCCGATTTCACTGAGGGCTCGACTCGTGGCATTGATTCCGCTCGTTGCAGAAAAGAACGCTGATGTAATTCCCATTGGTATTTACTCCTTTGTTAGGCAGATCGCTAGTATGAGTGATTCCCCATGCGACTGTTTTATTGAATCGAAATAATGTCCTGAGTATTCAGTGTTTTCCCGCTTTGAACGACAATGGGATTTTCGGCCTCCAACACGATATTCGAGACGCGCTCACGAGCAAAGGTAAAATTCGAAACAGGTGTTCCATTCGCATTAATAGCATTCACCCTGAACTGATACACCCCTTCCAGCAGCCGGTCTCCATCTTCATCCAATCCATCCCATTGCACCTCATGCGCCCCAGCGGTACCAGGAGATTCCGATTGTATACGCCGAAGGACTTGCCCATCCTGTCCTAGGATTTCGATAGTGACACGGGTCGCCGTATCATTGAGTGCATAGGTCAGTATAGGCTGATTGGCTTCTCCAAGACTGATGGTGTCACCTTCCGTCACGACGGTTCGGCCAATGAAATTGACGAGATCAAATTGTGTGCGTTGTACATTTTGCCCGATCAGTTGTTCTAAGAGTGCATTCGTATTCGTCGTTTCTTCCAAAGTCGTGAACTGCGCCAACTGCGCGACAAAGTCCTGGTTTTCCGTCGGATTCGTCGGGTCCTGACTTTGCAATTGGGTGACCAGTAACCGAAGGAAGACATCGGCACCGAGTTCCGCAACAGCTTCTTGCACATTCGCTTCTTTGGTAAGAGAAGAAATAGACTGGGTTGGCGTTATCGGATCCATTTTTCCATACTCCTTCTTCTGCCGTTCATGAAGTTACCTGTCGTCTTATGCAACAAAATGTACCCCTGGCTCTTCCTGTCGACCCACAGAATTCTGGGTCGAGAGCAATGCCCCTTGTGCGCGTCGTCCAGATTCTTGTGCCTTGTGAGATCTAGAATCATCAAACAGGCTGCCCGCATCTTGTTCTCGTTCTTCACGAACCTCGGCAGAGAACTCTTGTAGTTCTAAATCAACTTCGGCTAATTGATTTTCCAATTGTGGTACGAATTGGGTGGCAAGGTTTCGTAAGACCGAATGATCCATGACCAAGCCGGTATATACCTGTCTGTTGTGCACTCCAACATCAATCTGCACTCGCTGGTTTTCAGATAGTTGAA
>JBFJON010000148.1:0-5127 GCA_041617575.1 Nitrospirales bacterium
TCAGGACATTTTGTTAATCATCTGATCCACTTGTTCACACAATTCTCGAACTCCCTGTGAGGAAGTCTCTAACGCGGTTTTTTCCTCAGGCGTGAGAGCATATTCAATGATGGACTCGGCTCCATTTGAGCCCAATTTCACCGGCACCCCTAACACCAGATCATGAAATCCATATTCTCCTTCGCATAGGGCCGCGCAGGGGAGAATTTTCTTTTGATCTTTTGTAATGGCTTCGACCATTTCGACTACGGAAGCCGCCGGAGCATAGTATGCGCTTCCCGTCTTCAATAAATTGACTATTTCTGCTCCCCCTTTACGTGTTCGCTTGATCAAGGCTTGGAGGGTTTCAGGTGGGAGCCATTCATCTATGGGACGACCCGCTACCGTGGTATATCGAATAAGTGGCACCATCGAATCACCATGTCCCCCCAATACCATCGCATGAATATTTTCCACTGAGACCTGTAACGCCTCCGCAATGAAGGAACGGAACCGTGCTGAATCCAACACCCCAGCCATCCCCAGGACGCGGTTTTTCGGAAATCCACTGACGCGGTAGGCCACATGGGTCATCACATCTAGCGGATTGGAGACAATAATGAGAATGGCTTCCGGCGACCGTTTGGCAGTTTCTTTCACAACGGAAGAGACAATCTTGGTGTTGGTCTCGAGTAATTCATCGCGGCTCATACCCGGCCGTCGTGGGATGCCCGAGGTAATAATGACCAAGTCCGAATCTTTCGTCGCTTCGTAGCTATTCGCACCAGTCACCGCCGAATCATAGGCACATACTGGCCCTGCTTCGACTAAGTCCAGAGCTTTGCCTTGCGGCATTCCTTCAACAATATCTACCAACACAATATCGTACCAATTTTTTTCAGCCAGGCGTTGCGCAATAGACCCACCCACATTACCCGCACCTACCACAGTCACTTTCACTCGTCTCATAACGCCACCCACCTCTTTGAGGCTTTCAGCCATGCAAGTTTAATCATCGTCATGGCTTGCCCACCCTGCGACTTTAAAATTTATGGTACACACAAAATTATCTCCATCATAAAAATTCACTTTAATTTTTTTCTTGCCATATTCACGGGCCAAAAAATCCTCCGGATGATCGACAAATTCCTGATAGGTCCCCGCCGCGTAACCGCCTAACTCTTTAAAAGCGACGATCATGCCGGTTTTGACTTCCTGCAACATTTTTGTCGTGCAACGTGGATAGATTTCCCAAAACTTTTCTCGAATTTCATCAAGAGTTGGCTCGGGTCGTTCTCCGCCGGGAGGGCGTTCTTTTTTATCAAATTTGGCCTGACGTCGGACATACGGATATTGATGCCCGGTGAAGAGCTTATACAGCCATGCAGGAACATCAGGGCGAGTGGAGTTGGTCATTGGCTTCCTATACCATTCAATAAAATTTACCGCGCCGTCAGCCGTTGATAGATTTTGGGTAACCGAATCGGAAGCGACTCCACCTCATCCACGACCAAAAATCCAATATCTCCGTACATACGTTTAACATACTCGGTGGCCGCTTGATCGATAGTGATACAAAAGGGGTGTATCCCTTTCAGTCGCGCTTCTCGAAGGGCCATTTTCGTATCTTCTAAAGCATATTCATCCGCATACTCATCGTCCAACGGCTTCCCATCACTGATCAAGATCAGTAAACGCACCTTACTGGGCTGTTGCATCAACCGATGCGTGGCATGGCGAATGGCCGCCCCATCACGGTTTTGTTGCCGCGGCTTGACTCCACTGATTTTCAGACCCACTCGTCCACCGGACCGTTGATCAAAATCCTTCAGGACATGAATATCTACCGACTGCCGGCCTTGCCCGGAAAATCCATAGATGGCATATTGATCCCCAATGGCTGATAGCGCCTCGGAGAGTAGTAGTAACCCTTCCTTTTCAATGTCAATGACGGGACGAGCTCGTGACCCGATTTGGCGGCCGGTCGATCCACTCATGTCAACGAGAAAGGCCACCGCCACCTGACGATCATGTTTTTGTCGAGTGGAATAGACCTGATCGGACGGTTCATGCCCTTGTCGACGATCCACCATCCAACTGACCAACGCATCAAGATCGATATCCTCCCCGCTAGATTGTCGGCCAATTCGTCGAAAGGCCTCGGGACGAATCGTTTCAAAGTAGCGACGAATCAAGCGGATAATGGGCCCATACGTGTGAAACGTGTCATCAACAAAGTCCGGCGAGCCTTCAATACCCGGTTGCTCGATGACCCGGCACCATTGAGGACGATAGTCACGAATCAATCCATCCCATTCTTCGTATACATACTCGCCTTTGCCCAGAGAGGTGCCATGCCGCCCATCTTGTGGATGGAGATTGGGTTCAAACCATTGTTGCAGCGGAGAGGGCCCGAAGAGGGGTTTCTGAGGACCTTGCGGCATTTGAGCTTCAGAAGAAAGGGATTGCTGATGGCGAACTAACGATGCGTCGCCGCCCATTTCTTCTGAAAGACCTACGCTCTGTTGTTGTCCTCCAGCCTGTTCTTCCGACATCTGCTTATCCTTAACTTGAACATGATCCGGATTTAAGACACCCCGGAATTCCCAATTGAGGACCGGGAGATACTCATCCTCCAGATGTTCAGCAGCTTCATGATTTTGGCCTGCTGCCGATACCGTTGCCGTGTCAGAAAACCCTTTATCCTGCTCCTCATCTGGATCCTTTGTTAACGTCCCAATCCTCTTCTCTAATTCCTGATACAGACGATCTGCCAGCTCTACTCCCTCATCAACCGTCGCCGTTGGGCGCAGGATCGTTTGCGCCATCTCCCACACATCATCAATCACCTCTTGAAGTCCTGGACGCGTAAAATCGTCTTTAGTCAGACCAGAAAAATACAACAGCAACGCGTCTAGCACGATTTCACGTGCGGTCATGCCATGCGACAGGGTGCGAGTCTGAATGGCTTCCTTCGTCAGGATGGCCAAATCTTCCTGTAATCCTGGATATTCCTGCTTGAGCAAAAAATCAATTCGGGCATCTTCGACAATTTCCCATAAATCCCTAATAATTCCAGATTGCGGGTATAGATGAAACAAGCCTCCTAAGGTCTTAATTGACTCAAGTGGATTATTCGCTGTTTTTTGATATCTGTCCTTCACATTCGAAGTCAGGCGTTGCAGCACCTCATCAGATAAACGATACGTTCCAAATTCAACATGGCCCACCTCATGCGCCACCATGACGGTATACCAGCGGCGATTTCCATCTTGAGTCGGTGATCGCTTCATAATGAGCGGGAGGTAAATGATTAAATTCTCCCTGCTCAATTGCGCTCGTTCTGATCCATTGTTCACCATGGCTTGACCTGGCGATGCAACACCTCCCCCAATTTCTGGAAGGGGCTCCAAGGTGACCTCTTCCCCACATAGCGCCATGGCAAACATTTTCAGGGAACGGGCCACCTGCCGAAGGGGAACACCACTGAGGGCTTCTTCTACCACGGCACAGGCCTGTCGGGTCTCCAGGGCAAAGAACGCCCGCCCAGCTTCTACACTATATTCCAACGCTTCCATCCCCTGACCAAACCACGCATCAAACACTTCGGTATCTTCAGATTGGCTCTGCAATCCAACTACCTCAGGAACCCGCCGGAAATAGGTCAATGCAGTCACAGGATCCAGGTCCACGACCAAAAGCCCGAATTTCAACACGCGAATTTTCCATTCTTGAGAAGGCAACCGCGACAAAATCGCCGGGGCTTCGGCTAAAAACGCAATCGCCTGTTCCGGTGACCGATCGGCAAGGTTTGACCCCAGATCAATAATCCATCGTTTCACATCTGGTTCTGGGACTTCCAAAAATAAATTAGGGCTGGTTCGAAAAAACTCTAATGTGCCCACATAATCAGGCTTCCCCAAACTGTTTTGAACTATTAACTTCATGCCAAACCCGATCCAATCCTTCGCTGCTGCCAGTGGTATTGCCTGTGCAATAGCCGGGCTCTCTCGAAAAAATTCATTTCCTAAGACATAGTTCCAACCAGCCAGCTCCATCCCTATAGAGGCCCATTGCTGCATATCTTCTAGCGAATGATCTTGAGACAACTGCGGAAGCACCTTAAACCACTCGTAGGCACATTGCGGAGCAGACTCCGAAGGCCCATCTGCTAATTCTAATACCTGCGCGAGTAGCTCGTATCTCTGGTGTGCCTGGTCTAAAAATCCAAGAATGGTAAGGCTTTCTTTAAAATATCGAAGCCCCAACGCACCAGATGCCTGCGTGAGCGTGATGCCGAGATCAAGCCAAGGAACGAGACTGGATAGGGAGCCCCTCCGTCCTAACTCGCCTAAGGCCGAAACCGCCTCCCCTTGTACTTTGGAGGAAATCTCTTCTAGTTCATCTAATAATTCCAAAACGGAGCTCTGACATTGTGCTCCAGCCAATTGGTCAAAAAGAACCTGAGCCGTCGTCACATCAAGCTGGTCGAACAAGAGCCCCTTAAGTTTTTGTAGTTGGGGTTGTTGCAACATGACAAACTCAATGAAGGTTTCTGTGAGAAGAACTGTGACGAGAAATGAGTATTTCGCCTTTTAAAACTCTTTTGGAAACAGCCCTCGCCTCAATACTTGAATAGGCTGGGCATTATAAAAGTGCCCTGTGGGCTTGTAAACCAACAGCCAAAAGAGGATCAATATCTACCTGGGTTATGATGGGTTATGCTAGGCCATCGTCACGACGTCATACAGCATACGCCTATTACAAGCGTCCACAATTTTGAACCTACAATAGAGATAGACGATCCTGAATTTCTTGAGCCGTCTTACCTTTGATCAAGACCCGCTTCTGCCTCGCACCCTTTCCCGAGAGAATTTGGACTTCTTGTCGTAAAACACCAAAATACTGTGCCAGAAACAGGCATAACTCTGCGTTAGCTTGACCTTCGATCGGTGGTGCAACAAGACGAACTTTGAGGGCATCGCCATGTAATCGAACGATTTCCGTTTGGGAAGCTCGTGGCTGACAGTGAATACGTAGCTCCACGTTCCCAGACCGGTTTTTTATGCAGATACTAATTTGACTCAAGACTTTGCCCCCATATCATTTTATAAATTACTCCATTTCCAACAATGAGAAAGAACCAAA
>JBFJON010000149.1:0-5120 GCA_041617575.1 Nitrospirales bacterium
GATAAAGAAGATGATAAAAGAATTGGCGTAAAATCTTCGGCAATACTGTTCGGGTCCTACATCTGGCTTGGAGTGGGGTTGGCTGCCTTTTTTATGCTTCTCTTCTTGTCGCTAGCCGGCGAGGTCAGCAATTTGAGAAAGGAATTCTTTCTAGGATTGATGCTTGTCGCAGTTCTCGTGGGCTATCAGGTCATCCTCCTTCGCTCAGAGATTACCACCGGCCTAGCCCTCAAACTGTTCAAACAACATCGTTGGGTAGGGATGATTATCCTGGCCGGAATGATCCTAGGTACCCGTTAGCTTATTCAAGTTAAAATGCTCAAAGAGTGGCACGACCAACGATTGGAAGGAAATGAGGTTCTTCTTTTGACAAGACTAAAGTCTTTATCAACAGAAGTCGTAGTAAGAGTTACTCTGGTTCCGGAATGGGATGCTCAGGCTTGGGAGCGCGCAATGTCCCCAGATAATAGGTTAACGCCCTAGCATCTGCATCAGAAGTGCCTAAGTTTGGCATTCGTGTGTGCTTTTTCATCGCTTGCGGATTACGTATCCATTGGTAAACCCAAGTTGGATTCAGGCGAAACCCTGCACGGTCTAATGCTGGACCGACCAACCCACCGACGCCATTGAGACTATGGCAGCCATTACAGCCATAGGTGTTGGTATAGAGTTGCTTTCCTCGTTCCACTTGTTTATCTCGATCACTATCTGAAATGGTGAGGTCAGGACGCTCAATCCGGGTTTTTTTTGGACGTTTGGAAAAATTTTCAAAGGCAGATCTGGCTTTTTCGAACTTTTCATTGGCCGTAAGGAACACGGCCTCTTCTGGAATTGTCACTTCTTCGGGCTCGTAATCCTCAAGTTGCTCATCGGTTAACGTCTCTTCATAGGTGGCTTGCGCCTCTTCTACTTTTTCTATGGCGGCTTCATAGATAGCTTTGGCACTTTCCATTTCCTGTTTGGCAGCTTGGTAGGCTTCTTCTAATTCTTTTTTGCGACCCACCGTATCGAAGGTCAAAGACATGCCATGGAGGGTACGAACATGGGCAACGATTCCCCAAATTTCCTCTTCAGACAAGGTGTATTTAAACGTTGGCATAGTCGGTACGGCAAAGTAATTTTCGTCATCCAACACGGCTGGATCTTCCCAATTTCTCATATCCCTATAGACGGTATCGAATATTTCTTTGTCACTAAAGGTTGACATTTCCGCATTCGAGGCCAAATTTTTTGGACGGGGGTCCGGCATATGATCCCAATTAAATCCCTCACCCTGCTGTCCTGATTCCCCATGACAATGGCTGCAATAATGGTTATAGAGTTTTTTACCTTTGGCCGATCGTTCATCACCCGCACAGCCATAGAAGAAAAGACTAGAGGCCAACCCTATAATCACACATTTCAACACAGTTCCTATCAAATTTCCCTTGGCCACCCGTTTCATGCTGATTGGCCCTTTCTCAATTTCCGTATCACGACGAATTCAAAACCCGCTGCGAGAGCAAGGCCAAGGATCACCCAACCGAATATGGAGTTATCTGCAGTCGGTTCGGCACGGATAGACCACCAGGACGACACGGCTTTTTGACTACCCTTTTCTTTGACAAGACCATCAACGACGGCTCCATCCCAAAAGGCAAATGCTATATTTCGCCATTCTCCAGGTTCTATTTGGACATCTTTTTCGTCTTCTGTTCTAAGCGCTCGTGAAAATACGACTTTCCAGGAACCGCCTTCCCACACGCCAGTGGCTTTGACATCCTGTTTTTCTTGGGCTGTCAAAGTTTTAAATCCTTTGGCACTCATGTCCAAAGCCTTACCGTTTTCTTTTTTCCAATACCAAATATTGACAGGACCTCCTTCAACTTGGAGCATTTCCTGCCCATGAGCAAAGTGCGCTTTTTTATCACCCACCATGAATTCTATGGCTGCGGCATCTTGGGGATCCTCGGTAGGATCTTCGTATTCAACCAAAATCGCCAGGTCTTGCCCGTTATGCAAGCCTTTGACTTTTACTGATTTGACTGTCACTTCCTGAATGCGTTCAGGCCAATGCACCTGTGGCGCTAATTTAAATTCGGATTCTGAAACCGATGCCCATTGGGAAGAGTTTGGATCATCAACAGGAAGAGTTCCCTCTACCTGATATATTCGGGCCGACACACTTGCACCAACCTCGTCCGCAGGTGGCGGATCACTGGCCAATCCAATAGAATGACCGAGTATTCCGAATACTCCCACAAAGGTGATTGTCGAGAGGAACCTCAGTCTGTTCAGCATGTCATAATTCTCCACGAAAGGAACCTGTAGCGGATAAATGCCTATTCTTTATTCTTCTTCTTCCCAGGTTCTAGGGGATTGATGAGCTCCATCATACTCCCCCATGATGATCTTCCAAATAAACTCATCCGGCAATTCAACTTCCCAACGAGGCATGGCTGATTTCCACGGCATGCCCTCGACAGGCAAGCCAACACCACCCTTTTTAATTCGCCAAAATAAATAGGATTCTTGTAACTGCGCGATTGTTCCGGGATCACTGAAGTTAGCCGGGGGAGGGTTAAAACCAGGTGCTGCCGTTCCCTTGCCATCATAATTCGCTCCATGGCAGGGCGAGCAGTAAGCGGCATACAGTCCTTTCCCCATATTAACGTTAGCTTCATTATTCTGATAGGGATTGGCCAATCCCACAAATTCTCCAGGTGGAGCCGGATGAATGGTCCGATTTTCCCCAGGGGGCATATCGCTCGGGGCCAAGCTAGAATAGGTTTGCCATCCGACCAATAACGGAAATAACACCAGGACTGCTAACCTGGCCGTCCGGCCAACCCCCGACTGGCCCTCACCCGATAAGAATCGGAAAATAGGACCCATGAGGGACTCCAACGATGAGGCACTCATGGTTCCAAAAATCATGATGCCGCTTAACGTGAGAGCTAAATACAGATAGATCAAACTGGCAGGCAAAGGAGCCGTCATTAACGGAAGAATAAATTTCAGGAAGATAAACATCCCAACCAGAAGAATTGCCCCGCTCGCAATTGGACCTCTCATATCGTACCTCCTGTGTTCCGATTCCCCGTCTTACGGAGCCACGGCACTTTCTGCTGACACGGAATTTATCGAAACGGAATCTGCAATCGCGGCAACTTTCACCGCTTCAGTTTTCTCATCCTGAGATTCCATAATATCTTCTATTTTTATACTGATTGGCTCCCCACTCATTTTTTGGAGAAAGGCAATCACGGAATAAATCTCAGGCTTGGTCAGTCCAATCGGATCTTTATCGATATGGGGCATGCGCGCAGGATATTCTTCAGGCTTTGTTCCATGACGAAAGTCTAAATAAATATAGGCTTGCGGTTGCGTGAGACTTTCATAAAGAAATTCTGGAGCCAACTTGGCACCGATGCCATTCAAATCCGGGCAACGAGACGACTCACTCGGTCCAATCGAATGACAGAGTGCACATTGCCCTTTACTAAAAAATATTTTTTGACCAATCGAGGCTAAATCGTCCGGGCTTTTGACTTCAGCTAAATCAAACGTTTCAATGGCTGGGGGAAGCGAGGCCATCTGCGGCACACCCAAGGCGATCAAGCTAAACGTTCCCAAGACCATGGCCACGAAGCCTGTCACCCGTAGAAACATCCCCTTGATAAACAACAGGATGAGAAGCCCAGCTCCGATAACGCAAAGACCGATTATTTGGAGTAACGCAACTTCACTCATGATGCCTCACTTAAGGTTTTCGTGGACCCCAGATTCTTTTGTTTCACTAAAACTGGGTGCTCCCCCGGCCATAGCTGGAGCCGCACCCGCAGGAACGTGGGCCAACGTACCTTTTGGGGGTTGAGCTTTAGTCTTATCTCCCAAGGTGGCGACCCAAAAGATAAAAGCGACCAACAAGCAAAACACAAAGGTATTCAGAGACATAAAAGCCGCCGCATAGCCAAGTGCTGGGGAAAAGGCATATTCCGAGGTGTCTCGCATCACCCCATAAATATGCCAATGTACACGAGAAGAGGACCGGGCATATCCCATGAGGGACATGAGCAGGATCACCATCACCGCATTCAGGACTAAACTATACCCTGCACGTATAGGCATCTTTCCCCAAACCATCTCTGTCGTCGTTTTGGCGCTCTTCATTAACAATGCTGTCAACGGCGTAAACGTGACCATAATAAACAGGACAATGAGTACCTGGGCCACGGAGAAATAGTTTATCCGAATAATCGCTGGAACAAAATAACCCCAGACTCCTAGAACAATCACTGCAACGCCTGCTACCACAAGCAAGGCACCCATTATGGCTTTAGCGGCTTTGGCCCACCCAGCGGTTTCTTGTTTCCCCGCACGCCAATACATAATAAAACTCATAAATGTGACAAGGATCATGATATTCGCTACCGTCATTTTGGCGGACATCACACCGAACACCCCTAACAATGGATGGTGGGTTCCGCCCATTTTTTGGGCTTCCGCCAAGCTCGCAACCAAGGAATGTGGAGTCATCCATACACCAAGACATAATAATAAGACGACGAGCATCGCCATAATTGGTTTCTTGTACGAATTTTCAGCCCCGGGAATTCGATAGGTAATGCCCATCCAGAAATAATAATTTGCTCCGAGGAAGAGCACCCCAATAAGCATGGCTTGGAGAATAAACAACCATGCCAGGAATCCACCCATAAGCGTGATGCCCATCTGCTGGTTGTACTGATAGACTTCCCGCATGAGCCAATAGCCAGCAAAGGGCAGGGGTAGCATGCCGAATACCCCAATAAAATTCCCGACATATCCCATCCAATCGTAATGCTCTCGCTCTTCACGGGAAACCGCCAAAAGGTACCTGATCCCTGCATAGGCCCCAACGATAAACCCACCCAGGACCACATTAGCGATGAGGCGATGAATGTTGACTGGCCACCATGTTGGATTCTGCATGGCCATCCAAGCTCTGGCCCACGCGTCTCCATCCCCCACCACCACAGGACTCGCCTGGAAGGTTGCCCATGAATTTGGAACGATCATGATCCCGAGGGCAAAAAGGTTCAAAAGAAATCCTAAAAACAGATGAAAGGCCTTTTTATTGCCCTGCATGTAATCCCACC
>JBFJON010000150.1:0-5110 GCA_041617575.1 Nitrospirales bacterium
AAATTTTTCGTGCAACAATAAGGCATCAAGAACGTTCTCTTTGCGTATGAAGCCACTTTGGTCAAGGTCATAAATAACTTTTTCAATCATCTGGTCGTGGGGATACTCCATAGTCACTTCTGCACAAAGAACCGTCTGGTCCTTGGGTACGCCATAATCTGAAAAGTTCTTGAATTCTGACACCCGATTCATTAAGAAGTTCTTATGGGCAAAATAGACCCAATGATTAGGGGAAACGCTTGGTTGGTCCATTAACAGGTAGACGAGGGAAACGGGTTGAAACTGTAAGTGAATGGGTATGCCCAGGAGTCGTCCTAAGATGGTGATGGGGAGGGTAGAGACCACCGCATCAAATTCTTCTGTTTTTTCTACGGTTTCTGTTTCGTACGTGATGCCCACCATCTTATCCTGCTCAACATGAAGTGCCTTGACGGACGTGGACAGCGACACATCCGCTTGAATGTCCTGGTACAATCTTTGACAAAACGCTCCATAGCCCCCTTCCTTGGGATAATAAAAATGGTTGAAGTAGGTCTTGGTATTTCTTTTGATCATATCGAGCACGCCAGACACACGAATTTTCTGGGTGGCCCACGCCGTGGATATTTCGTCAGCGGGAATGCCAAATAACTTTTCTGTGTAGGGTCTAAAGAAAAATTCGGTTAATGATTGGCCATATCTCCCAAGTGTAAAAGAATCAAATGAGGCGGCAGCGACATTGGACGTGGAGTCTCGGGTTAAGTAATCCCATACAAACGACACCCCTGGATGAGGGAAAAACTTCATGACTAATTCTAATGGGTTCACTGGATCGGTGATCCACTTGCCAGCGATGAAAATCTTGCTTTGCCGTTCGTTTCGAACAAGGGGAACAAGAGAGGAAAAGGTTTTAAACGTGGCCTTGTTATTGGTATACAATCGGTGAGCGGCAATATCGCAATTGAACCCATGCCAATGAAATGAACGGGCTAATCCCCCACAAAAGGGTTGGCGTTCTAATATGGTGGGAGCCCGCCCGGATTGTCTCAGCAACCATCCTACACTCAGTCCAGAGATCCCACCTCCCAGTATGGCGATTTTCATCTCCAAGCATTTCCAGAATTTTCAGAATGGACCATTACCACCTTTGCCTTTTCACTCTAGGTCGCACCTTCACGCCGGAAGTGTTTCGCACAATCCTGGCTACAAAAATAATACCGCTGCCCACTGACTTCTTCGACAATAGCGGTTCCCGCAGCCACATAGACCTTACACACGGGATCTTGAATCATGACATCCTTCCCTGGAGTCGCCTCTTCAGGCCTGGGCTCTATCCACGCGCGAGCAGCGCGCCGGACCATATAAAACAGAATAACCAGCAAAATGAGGATAATGATGATTTTATACATATAGCTTGTTCCTTTGCTTTTTCGTCCCAAAACCATCATAACTAAATGGTGCCTGTTTTTCGAGTTGACACCAATGCCCCGTTATCCTTGCCCTCCCTAGGCATGAAAGAAAGTTCGATGTGTGCATAGATGGATCTTCCATTGCTGAGACCTTTCTCGACTTGATAGGATTTTCTCTATGCTTTCCATCCCATTGGGCCACAAGTCCGACATATCCTGCGGTCTTCAGGCCTGTGTTTTACTATTCCTTATTATAGCGGTATCCGGGTGTTTCTCACCTCATCATTCACCAGGAACCCTTGTGGATCTGACTTATCCGTTCGACGAACACACGATCTATTGGCCAAACAATGCACCCTTTCATTGGGAAAAATCGAGTTGGGGGCATACCCACCAAGGGTACTGGTATGCTTCGGGAGTGTTTTCAGCATCGGAACATGGGGGAACACACCTTGATGCCCCAATCCATTTTGCTGAATTTGGGTGGAGTGTCGATGAAATTCCTTTAACACATTTAACGGCAGAGGGTATCGTCTTGGATATCCGATCACAAGCCGGTTCAAATCCAGATTATCTGCTTCAGGTAGAAGACATCGCGCAATGGGAAAAGCAACATGGGGCCATTCCGAGGGATTCTATTGTTTTTCTCTTGACCGGCTGGGGCCAATATTGGCCGAACGCTTCTCGCTACCTCGGCAGTCTCACCCCCCAAGATTCCACCACCCTTCATTTCCCAGGTTTCTCGAAGGAGGCCGTTTCCTTTTTGGTGAACCAACGGGACATTTTCGGAATTGGAATTGACACGGCAAGCATTGACCCAGGGCAATCAACAACCTTTCCGGCACATCAGGTCCTTGGGCAAACCAATCGCTTTGCCATAGAAAATGTGGCCCATTTGGAGCGATTGCCTCCTCGGGGAGCCTCAATTACCGCGCTACCCATGAAGATAAAAGGCGGGACTGGAGGACCCGTGCGAATTATGGCACTCGTTCCATAACCCAACGTTTCCCTTTCCAAAGAGAAAAGTTATGTATTCCCCCTGCTGCAAGTGAAAGAATTTTATTATTCATTTTTTATAGAAAGAATATCCTATGGTTACCATCACGTTAATGGGAGATTTGCAAACCACTGAGGGAGAGCGTGCGTTAGGGTGTGAGGTGGAAGATTCGATCACCGTCAAACAACTCATCAGAAAACAAGGCAAACCCTTGCGAGAAATTTTTCAATTATTAAAACAGAAAAAAGTCATGGTCACGGTAAACAAGCGAATTGCCAGTGAATCGACCGAAATCTACGACGGCGATGTGGTGCATATCGTGGCCCATGATGGCCTGGGGCGAAGTGGGTTGACTCCAGCTATGTACTAAGGAAGGGACAATTTACACATAAAAGCAGGGCCAGGATTTCTGGCCCTGCTTTTAAAATGTTTGTCTTTTACAGAAGACCGGAAATGAGGGGTTATACCGGTTGAGGGACAAAGGAGAAGCGTAAGCCAATTCTGTTATTTTTTAACCCCAAGGATGGCATCCTTGGCAGCTTTCGCCACTCGGAATTTTACGACTTTTTTTGCAGGAATCTTAATTGCCTCGCCGGTTTGAGGATTTCGACCCATTCTAGCTTTGCGGTGTGCAAGTACAAGCTTCCCTATTCCAGGAACCACAAACGCGTTCTTGGCTTCTTTGTACGCCAAGGCCGCGAAATCATCAAGAATTTGGGTAGCGGTTTTCTTGGTGATATCCGCTTTTTTGGACATGTGATCAGCAATCTGCGACTTCGTCATGGCTTTTCCCATAGGGACCTCCTCCTCACATTAGAGTTGAATTAGTAACACAGCACATTTGGTTTTTCAAAATTTCAAGGAAGGGATGCCTTGTTTGTAACCTTACTATAAAGGTATGACAGGAACACTTGTTCCTCTTCTAACAACGGCGCCAGAGTCTACCGAAAGATTCACTAAAAAACAAGCCCAGCGCGAGGAATATTCGTTTGAGAATAAATTTATAGGAGATCTAGCCTTGCTGCCTTCCCTTTTCCCAGGGTAAAGTAGTTTGGCGATATGAGAATGAGCGAGATCATAAGTATTCGTCTTGAGTTAAATAATATACAGAAAAGGCATTAATCATGGGAAAAGAATTACCCGTCGTACCATCCCCACAGCAATCAGAGACTGAAGAAAAAGAAGAATTGATCTACTCGCGAGTCTTTTGCACTCGCGAAGACAGTCCTCCCTTACGGCTTCTTTTAGATTTTCTCAAATCCAAAAACCAAATCCCCTTGATTCCGAAGATGGAACAAGAGGCCTTGGAGGATTGGGATTGGGTCCATATCTCTTTAGGCTACAATCGAGAACGTCAACCCCTCCGGCTCTTTTGCATACGGAATCGAGGCACCTACCAGGATGTTTTTGAAACTGAACAAACAGGGTTTACCAAACGCCTCTCCGCATTTGACGATGTCGAAGCACAAATCGCCAGGGAATTCATCGGCAAATCCCGTTTCATCGCGACCACCCAAATGGTGAAAAGCGACATCTCTGACGACGGCTATGATTTTAACGGCTGGATTTTGGAATTTTTCCAAGAAAATTGTAATGGAATTGTGCAAATCGATGGGCAAGGGTTTTATTCCCCAAAGGGCGAACTCGTGGTAGATATGGAAGAAGCAATCGAATCGGGAAATGATATTGGCCCAACTCTCAAAACGGATGAATCATCATAAAAATCCATGTTCTCCTCCAGAGAAAATACTGCTTAGCCAGCAAGAAGTGCTTGATTCATAACCTTCCCATAGGATTGTTGAGGAATGTTCGATAATCCATTTCGATAGCCCCATCCATCTTTCAAGACCTCGACTAACGCTCCATCATCCAAACGAGACGGATCTTGGATGACATCCGCCTGGCATACGAGAAGGTCAGCCCGGCGCCCCTCAACCACCGTTCCTGTATACGTGAGGCCGAGCTGCTCCGCAGCTAATCCCGTCGCACCAAACCACGCAGCCAAGGGTGGCACACCTTCGTGAATTAAGGCCACTAATTCCATATAATTGCGACCATGCATATCTGACAGAACTGGATCTGTCCCCGCCAATAATTTCAACCCACTGGCGTGAGCCACCTTTACCGCTCGCGCATGGCTTTCCGACACGGCTTGAACTTTAGAAGTAATAAATTCATTAAAATCCCCTGATTGCAAGATTCGCTGTCCCACCCAAGAAGTTGGCGTCACCGTGCAGCCTTTGGCATAGGCCAATTCGGCCAGTTCTTCATTCATGAAGGAGATATGCTGAATGTCTTTTACCCCTGATTCAATCGCTAGGCGAATGCCACTTTGACTATGCGCATGGGCCGCAACATACATGCCCCGGCCTGCCGCTTCGTCACAAATGGCGTCCATTTCTTCCAACGTAAAATCTCGATGCTCTAAGTGATCGGTCGGAGAAATCACACCCGGGCTGGCACAAATTTTTATCAGATCGCCCCCACAAGCGGAAATTTCCCTTACCCGCTTTCGGCATTCCCAGGGTCCATCCACGATGCTGGAAGGACGGCCGGGACCCGCAGGCCATAGCCGCGACAGTTCCCCACAACAGCGATCCGGCCCGCGAAAATCGGCATGCCCCCCGGTCGTCGACAACATACAAATGGCCAGTTGTAAGCGTGGCCCGAGTAGCACCCCCTGCTCTACTAGCCGCTTCAAGACCTGAGTTGCGCCCCCAACATC
>JBFJON010000151.1:0-5081 GCA_041617575.1 Nitrospirales bacterium
GTAATGTGCAGGGAACTAATGTGACCTCTCACGCCAGCCATGGCATCAATGATCTGCAATCAAAATTGCCAGCCGAAGTTTTACAAGGCAAAGCCAAGATGGCGATTGTGGAGGGACGCGAAGGGCAACCTATCGCAATCCCTCAAAAGAGAGTGGATGGTACTGGCACCACTCGTATTCGTATCAAGAAAACCGAGGGCGATGCTCAGTTGCAAGAACGATTCAAACGAATGGCTGCCGATTCGCAAAGTTCGTATGATAATTCGGCAGGTCCAGATTTTCGCTACTCTGGGTATAATGAAGCTCAAAGAGATTGCCCCTTCTGTAGGGGCGAGGGTGAAGTGAACAACCAAGAATGCCCAAAATGTAAAGGAGCGGGATTTATCTCGATTTATTAATGAAACGACGTGATTTTATTAGCTTGGTAGCCGCACCAGCATTGTTGCCGTTGAGAAACTTGGTTCCCAAACCACAGCTAGAAACCCAACAAGACACTATTAGGGTGGTCGATTACGCGAATATTCATTATTGCCCGGTTACGGGAGGCCAAACATGGCGGCGGTATTTGCGATGGAAACCCAGCTATCCGAGCAAAATTCGTGGCGATCTTGTGCCACTGAATAGCATGTTGGTCGCTTGGGCTGAATTAAACCCGGAGTGGTATGATCAAGCCTGGGATGAGAAGTGGGACAAGAAGATGGCACCCGGAGATTTGTTGGTCGCCTGTTATTTGGCCACAGAATTTGAGGTTGAAAAGACTTGTCCTCATCCGGAAGATAACCGTGCTGGGCTCAAAATTGGTCACGTCAAACCCTTGCAACACCAAATTACCGGTGAAGTGCTGATGCACATGTTTGTGGTGCGTGACTGGGAAGTCGAACAATTGGATGATAAAGGTAATGTGATCGCGGTTTTGACCAAGAAGGACTATATTAGGTAAGCATTCTATCGATGGCGTGCCCTAGTGGGTTATCGTTCTTGGGATCTGGTTCTTTTGTTATCGCGTAGAAATCACCGCTGGAACTGTGTGGACCTTCTAGTGTTCTACTGTATGCATGGTTGCACAGAGCCATCATTATTTCATACCAGTAATCACTTAAGGCTTCATCTATCTCATCACCCAGACCTTCCGAATCCCAGATACAATACGCATCTAAGAAAATGTCGTTTGGATTTTCTGGATCTCCGTCTCCTCTTCCGCCGCCTGACAGATAACCAATAGATTTGTTACCAATATATTGATTGTCTGTCAGGTTGTCCTCGACGAAGCCTGCTATTTGCCATTTGCGTAACAGATCAACCGGGTTGTCTGCAAGGCTAAGAAACATCTGAATGATATCTTCTGGCCAAATTCGTTCTGCTTCTTCCTCTTCCTCTTCCTCTTCGAACTCATCCTCGTCGGGCAGACCTTCATATTCGTCGAAATCGTCAGGATCTTCGGCAATGAGTCGGGCTATTTGCTCGGGTGTCATAGTCGGGTTGGTAAGGGGAATGTGATCAGCGTGATTACTTACGAGCTTTTGCGACGAAGTGAACTTGACTGTCGTCGACGCCTTGCGCGGTTAGACCTTCTGGTCCCATCTCTAGCGGTATCCTTTCGCCGGAACGCATTTCTCCCCAGACATCAACATCTGGGTTTCTAAAAAGTGAATTCCAGACTCGTCTACTGCTAGGTGTCATTGCTGTTGACGCTTCTAAAATGAAATCTTTATGTTGCAGAAAATACAGGTATAGCATTAAGCCATAACCCTGATTTCGATGTTCGTCAGCGACATTAATGTCGACGAAAACATGTCGTCCTTCCCCTGGTGACAATCTTTCGCTGTCTTGCGTTGCGGCCTGGCTCAATATAGCAATACCAATAGGGCTACCGGCCTTGGTTAGCAAGTACGTGTTCCCATTACGACTGAAAGATAAATCACCTTCTCGATGTTCCTCTTCGAATCCATGAAATCCACCATATTCGAATTTCTGAGCATTAGTTCTTTCGTAAGGGTACTTCTCTTGCGGGACATGATAAGGCATTTCGGAAATTACGTGTAATTTCATAACCTTATCGCCCCCGGTCTTTTCTCGAAACCCAAAAATTTGCGATGTCGAGGCTTATGGGGAACACCGATAGGTTGCAATCGTGAACCAGTAGATATGGCCCCAGAATCATGCCCGCGAGTGGCATCATAAAGCGGGGTTTGATGCAAGCTAGGCCGCTGGAAGAAAGCAGTGCTGCCCAGAAGCTCACGGAGCTTTGCACCGATGAAATTTTCCGAAATTTGTCGAAGTTTCATTAGGCGTCCCCAGGATAGGGCACGTCCTTATCCATGGGGGTACGAGCCGGGCTGGCATTGCCTTTTTCCCATTCGACGTTGGCATCATCAGACCAACCTTCAACCGACTCAATATTGAAGTCGAGAGGTTGTTCTGGTTGACTCACTTCCATGATTTCGTCAAGATTGGGATTGAATGCGTCCTTCTCGGCCCACTCACTCTGTTCGGCTTTGAGTTCTGAAATGATGGTGGGAATAAAGCCGAGAGCCTTGTCGCGTTCCTCGGCGGGGACGGCTTGGGCCACCATCTCTTTGAGCATGGCGGTTTTGAAAGATGGATCGTCGAGATATTTGTAATTGTGGACTTTTTTGAAAGCCTGATTCACGCCGTCAGCATGTGTGAGTTCAGCAGCTTTCAAGGCGAACATCTCGTCGATTTGATTGTGGAGATATTCGTATCCGCGTTCGGTGGTCCCCATCTCCTCATGCTCGTCGGTGTGAATAGATAGACCGAGCATTGCGTCCTGTTGGAGCATCGAGTCGATAGCTTCCGCCAACAATTTTTCGTCTTTGTTTAAGGCCATTTTGGGTTCCTCTCAGGTCTATCCTTAATTTTGAATGGCAGTAATAGAATTGTGGAATACCAGAAAACTAGAATTGGTCGCTTCGATCAGGTACGTTTACTTACCACCAAGAATATCAAATATTTGTCTGCCCCGGAAGGTACCAAACCCGACCCTTCCGGCATTTGGTCTGTATCTTCGGTAGTGGGAACTGAAGAGTTGTTGTGTGTGCGTAACAGTATTATTATTCGCGTTCCAGTTTCTGATGTGTTAAAACTGTCTGACTATAGCGTGGAGTACATCACGCGAGACTTTGGTAAATTATCACAACGCGGGACCACTCATGGCGACCAAAACCAAAAAAGAGAAACCCACGGCAAGCAGCCTGGACAACCTGAAGGACATAATCAATAGGCAATATGGCGATGGGGCCGTTATGCAAGGTCAGAACAGCATTGTTGCTGTCGATGTCTTTCCCACCAATATTGCTTCAATTGACATTGCTCTCGGCGTTGGTGGAATGCCAATTGGTCGAACGCTAGAAATCTTTGGCACAGAAAGTAGTGGCAAAACCACCACTTGCTTGCAAATTATTGCTGCTTGCCAAAAGCACTTCTTCCCCAA
The DNA here is from genome assembly GCA_041617575.1 of Nitrospirales bacterium. GTDB lineage: Bacteria > Nitrospirota > Nitrospiria > Nitrospirales > UBA8639 > Nitrospira_E. The sequence goes on from JBFJON010000151.1 coordinate 3,452, forward strand.
GAAAGAACGAAACGGGGTAGTGGCATTTATTGATGCCGAGCACGCTCTTGACCCCACTTGGGCCAGAAAGATTGGTGTTGATGTTGACGCAATGTTAATCTCCCAACCTGGCAGCGGTGAAGAGGCTCTCAACATTTGCGAATTAATGGCTAAATCGGGCCAGGTGGATTTGATTGTCATCGATTCTGTCGCAGCACTTATTCCCAAGGCCGAACTTGAGGGTGATATCGGGGATTCCCATATCGGTGCTCAGGCTCGGATGATGAGCCAAGCATTGCGGAAATTGGTTGGTACTGCTCAGAAGAGCCAGACCACTATTATTTTCATCAATCAGATTCGTGAGAAGATTGGTGTAATGTTTGGCAGCCCGGAAACGACTCCAGGTGGCCGCGCTTTGAAATTTTACTCCTCGATTAGAGGCCAGATTTCAAAAGGATCGGCTGTAAAGGATGGCGACACGACAGTCGGTTTTGAGCCTACTATCAAATTCATCAAAAACAAGGTAGCCCCTCCTTTTACTTCTGCCAAGTATGTTATTTGTGCTGGAACCCCAGAGCGTCCAGTATTTGGTATCGATTTGGCTGCATCATTAATTCATGTGGCAAAAGACCACAAAGTCGTCGCTAGAAATGGAAACCATTTTAAGTATGGAAACCAGATTCTCGGTAATGGATTGGCTCAAGCCTCAAAATTTCTGCGTGAAAACCCCGACATGTTCGAGGAGATCAGGCAGAAAACATACAGTGAGGCGTTCGGCTCAACGGAGCCGGTAGCGGCCCCCAACACCGACTTTGATATTGACGATGACTTGATAGATGCCGACTAACCCACCATTATATGACGTAAATGATACGGTTTATTTCAAGGAATCAGCTGCTCTCGGTCATCTCGAGGCCGTGACTATAAGCGGTATTCTCGCTCGTGGCGATGCTTGGTTATACACTGTTTATGCTTCGCGCGGTCAACCTACTGCCGTTGCTCATTACGGAGATAGGAAAACTACGACGCACGCAGCTACTCTGTATTTCAGTGAAGATGAGTTCGTTCTTCTTTGTGACGCACTCGATCTTGCAGAAGCTAATGCACAGGCTCACCTTGACCGAATTCAGGCACAACGAGCCGCCATGTGCAGTGATGAGCCAACAGCTGGTACTTGATGGATACAACCTTAAAGAACATCGAAGCTATCGATGATGATGTCTCTCAAGAGAGACCTTTTGGGAACTATGAAGAGGAAGCCATAGTATCCCTAGCTATCGACCATCCAGAATTCTTTACCGCTGTTGGTCGATTCATGACGCCCGACATGTTTGGCCGTCTAGAATGTCAGTTTGTCATGGGCAAACTGCTCAACCATTTTGAGAAACATAGCATTTTACCCACTCGCGAATTGCTTCGCGACGAAATCACCACAGAATTGACGGAAGATGATCCGTTTGAGCCAATCCTCGAAATCGTCGATAGGAAATCGCAACCTCGAGAAGTTCCTATTGTAAAGGATACATTGCTCAAGTGGGCACGTGACCGTGCGTTTGGACTCCTTTACAGTGACGAAGCCCAAGATGCTTATGCCCGTGGTGATTATGGATATCTCGAGAATTTGCTCCAGGATGCGAATAGGATCGCTGAC
>JBFJON010000152.1:0-5070 GCA_041617575.1 Nitrospirales bacterium
CGATTCCGGATCGACCTTGCCAAAGAACAAGTGGTAGCCCAGCCGCACCAGGCTATCTGTGAGTATGAGCTCCAGCTCGACCTGCTGCCTTGGTGTGAGTGCTTGGTTGGTATGCAAATGCGCCAGCCTCTGCTCAAGGACTGCCCAATGGTAATCGGACGGGTCAAGTCCGTCCTCGTCGATCGTGCGGACGGCTTCGAGCAATTGCGCCATCGACTCATGAGTCGGCTCAAATGGTTTTTGGAATTCATGGTCTATGGTTAGGTGCCAGTTGAAGTAGAAGGCGTCATGAGTGTGTTTACGGAATTCTCGTACACGTTGGATGCCTGTCGTCATTTCATAGGCCCCGCGTTGCGGATCGTCGATGATGATTTGATACCGTTGTGCAGCTTTAGGGCCTAAGGTTTTCTTGATAAAGGTATTAATCGTTTCAAAATAGCTTGTACTCCCATTGGGTCCCGTAAAAATCAAGGGAAAGGGTACCTCTTCATTGTCTGGATGAAGCAGGACGCCTAGCAAATAGAGAATTTCTTCCAACGTCCCCGCCCCACCGGGAAACACGAAAATCCCATGTCCGACCCGAACGAACGCTTCAAGACGTTTTTCGATGTCCGGCATAATCACCAGTTCATTCACAATGGGGTTCGGGGCCTCCGCCACTATGATGCCCGGTTCAGTGACTCCTAAATACCGGCCGTTTTTAATACGTTGTTTGGCATGAGCAATGGTCGCCCCTTTCATCGGTCCCTTCATGGCCCCTGGCCCACAGCCCGTACAAATATCCATGGAGCGCAAGCCCAGTTGATGTCCCACTTCTTTCGTGTAACGATATTCGACCTCGCTGATCGAATGGCCTCCCCAGCACACTACCAGATGTGGTTTCTCAACAGAATGAATGATTTCGGCATTGCGTAAAATATGAAAAATCGCGTTGGTGATCCCATTGGATGTTGTTAGATCAAATTTTTTATTGCGCTGGATTTCGTTGTGGACATAGATGATGTCACGTAACACGGAAAAGAGATGCTCTTTGATCCCTTGAATGATTTCCCCATCCACAAACGCACTGGCGGGAGCATTGATGAGTTCCATTTTTACTCCCCGATCACGTTGCTCCAAGGCAATGTCAAAATCAGCGTAGCGAGCAAAAAAAGCTTTGGTATCGTCCGTATCATTCCCACTGGTCAGGACTGCCAAGGCGCTGTTTCTAAACAGTTCATGAAGGCCGCCCTGGCTGGTATCACAAAGTTTCTCCGCTTCGTGCTGCGACAGCATGTGCATAGACGTATCTGGGGTGATGCTGACAGATACGCCATGACTTGCAGGGGTCGGCTTGAATTCGGTTTTCTTCATATCAGCATCCAGAAGAAAAGTTTCGACTATCTGTTGTATCTTATCCGGGATATTTCGATAGGAAAAGACACCCCAGTAAAGAGAACGGAAGGGATTAGGGAGAAATCATATGGCGGATGATTTTGCCTTCCACCATATAGACAACCAGTTCGGCCACATTGGTGGCGTGATCGGCGATACGTTCAATGTACTTGGAAATAAACGACAGGCGGATAGCTCGAGAGATCGTCTGGGTATTTTCCATCATAAACGAAAGTAATTCGCGAAAAATTTGCTCATTGAGGTTATCAATATAGTCATCTTCAACCAAGACTTTTCGGGCCAGGACGGAATCAGCACGCACAAAAGCATCCAGCGCTTCACCAACCATTTTGATCGCATGTTCTGCCATCAAGGGAATATCAATATAGGGTTTCAACTGGGGTTCTTCATGCAGCTCAATGGCCCGCTCACAAATGTTTTCGGCTAAGTCGCTCATCCGTTCAAGCTCGGTCGAAATTTTCATTGCCGTCGTAATAAAGCGAAGATCCCGTGCGGCGGGTTGCTGTAAGGCCAATAGTTCGAGGCAGGCCTCATCGACGGCCACATCCATCGTATTGACCCGACGATCATTTTCTATCACTTGTTTTGCCAGGTCATCGTCTCGTTCAATCAACGCTTTAAGCGCCTGTCGGATCTGGTCTTCCACCAATGATCCCATTCGTAAAATCTTTACCTTGAGATCGGCTAATTCTTCGTCAAACCGTCTTTGGATAGGCATGGCGAATTCCTGCTCCCACACGATCAACCGAATCGACCGGTGATATAATCTTCTGTACGGCGATCGGAAGGATTGGTAAACATAGTCTTTGTATCATCGTATTCAATGAGTTCGCCCAACAAAAAGAATCCCGTTAAATCAGAGACTCGTGCGGCTTGCTGCATATTATGAGTCACAATCACGATGGTCAATCGTTCCTTGAGGGTATAGAGTAGTTCTTCGATACGTCCGGTCGAAATCGGATCGAGTGCAGAGCAGGGTTCATCCATTAATAGCACATCCGGATTGACAGCTAAGGCCCTGGCAATACACAACCGCTGTTGTTGCCCACCCGAGAGACCCAAGGCACTGGCATGCAATCGGTCTTTCACTTCTTCCCAAAGACCCGCGCCTTGTAGACTTGTTTCAACAACCTCATCCAAAATCGCCCGCTTTCGAACATTTTGCAATTGAGGGCCAAACGCCACATTTTGCCATACGGACTTGGGAAAAGGATTCACCTTCTGAAACACCATTCCGACACGAGTTCGAAGATCAGTCACATCAACTTCTGGATCATAAATATCATTCCCTTCCAGGAGAATTTTCCCTTCGATTCGTGTCCCATCCACCAAATCATTCAGTCTGTTTAAACACCGAAGCAGCGTCGACTTGCCACAACCCGAAGGCCCGATAAAAGCTGTAACCCGGTTGGCAGGAATGGGCATACTAACTTTGGCCAGAGCTTGAACGGGCCCATAAAAAAAGTTCATATTCTGAATGACAATTTTCGGTGGGCTATCAGCAAGGGGACTTGAGGTGGGTTCCAGTTGTTCATGCCTCATCCGTTTTTGGTTATCTGTCGTTTTTTCCATGACCAAATCCGAAATATGAGACTTCGTTTGCCGGACCGAGGGTTTTCCTGGAATCACCGGATTGGAAACTGTCTGCAGATTGTACCTCATTTAGACTGAAGAACCAGCATAGCGCCTCCGCATACGCGTGCGCAGCCCAATCGCCGCCATATTTAAGAGAATGACCACGAGCACTAATATAAACGTAGTCACGTATACCATGGGTTTTGCGGCTTCCACATTGGGAGATTGAAACCCCACATCATAAATGTGAAAACCCAGGTGCATAAATTTCCGGTCCAAGTGAAGAAACGGAAAGAACCCATCTACCGGTAGTGACGGGGCCAGCTTGACTACACCTGTGAGCATTAATGGCGCCACCTCCCCAGTAGCGCGGGAGACCGCTAAGATCAACCCCGTCAAAATGCCTGGCATCGCACAGGGAAGCACGACTCGCCATAACGCTTCCAATTTTGTGGCCCCAAGACCTAACGACCCTTCGCGATACTCGCGTGGGACCGCAGACAATCCCTCTTCCGTCGCCACGATGACCACAGGAACAGTCATGAGGGCCAGGGTTAAAGAGGCCCACAGAATGCCTCCAGTCCCAAAGGTCGGATTGGGTAGAGACTCGGCAAAAAATAATTGGTCAAGAGTTCCCCCGACTGCATAGACGAAAAAGCCTAGTCCAAAGACTCCAAAAACAATTGAGGGAACGCCCGCAAGATTATTCACCGCAATGCGAATCATCCGCGTCACCAACCCTTGTTTCGCATATTCCTTCAAATAAATCGCAGCCAACACTCCAAAGGGTACGACGGCAATACTCATGATCACAACCATCAACACCGTGCCAAAAATGGCCGGGAATATCCCTCCCTCTGTATTGGCTTCCCGGGGCTCTTCACTCAGCACCTCCCAGAAGTTTTGCACGTACATGTAGAGTTTTTGCCCCATTCCCATACCATTGGGCAACCAGAAGTTGACCAACGTTCCTACTTGAAATGTTTTCTCTTCTCCTGCCACATCCATGACCGTTAACCGAAACCGTTCGAGTTCTTCATATAAGGCGATGAGAGCCGTGTTTTGAACCTCATACAAGGCTTCGAGCTCTTGTACCCGCGCTTCAATCCCCACCCGCATATCCCTTCCCGATTCGTCACTCATATCCAAGGTACGAAGCCGTAAGCGAGCCTGTTCAAGGCGATGATTCAATTCGCCAATTTCATTGTGTTCAATCTCATGAATCTGATCTCGAATGGCATGGGTTCGTTCCAACAACGAAAACAAGACCCTCATCCCTTCTTCGTTTCCGGAAGCCAAAACCGTTTCATCTTCCTGGATTTCTTTGATCCTCCCATAAAAATTTCCCCATTCCCGTCGCTCAAATGCCAACACATCCGGAGGATACTGTTCGTTCACAATGTCGGCTTTATCCACCCATCGAAAATCTAGCCCGTAGAGATCACGATTGCCTATCTTGAGTTGAATCCGTTCGTGTCCTTTGGGTTTGTCGGGAGATTCTGATTCTGGAATGGTTTCTGTGGCCACCCACTCCCCGAGCACAACACTGCCGTCTTTCAACGTGAATTGAATCAGGTCCTTTGGCCAAAAATATCCCATACCGTTGATCATGATTAATATCAGCAGTCCACCGATCATGAGCAAGGACAGGCCAAGAGCTCCGCCACAAAGCCAAATGAACAACGAACCCGAATCAAAAAATTTCTTTAGGGAGAAATTCTTCATCTTTCAGTAGGTATTGCAGTACTTGTTATCAGTAACGCCTTGAACACCCGTTCCCTAGCACTGTTGAGCATACATGTGATTGCGGCTCAACCCGAATGAACGCCAGTCGTCATGCCCGCAGTTTTCAGCGGGCATCGATCCCATTACCGTCATACCCGCGATTGTAGAGCTTACCCCTGCAGCCATTGGAGCAGGGGCAGTTATCCATCCAAAAAATTAAGATAAACTCCCGATATAAAATGTCGGGAATGACGGAAAAGAGAAATCCAAATTGCATGCAAACTACCGAAGAGCCTTTCATGTTCAAAACGCATCAATTAAAAACTACAAACAGTTATCACTCTACACTTTCTTATCTCTCACTCCTTACTTTCC
>JBFJON010000153.1:0-5069 GCA_041617575.1 Nitrospirales bacterium
GGTGGCATCCGAACCAGGTTTGGCCGAAACGTTGGTTCCAGGTTCATATGGTGGCAGGCGTTCTAGGCCCTCTGGTGATTTTTGTTCATGCGGGTGCGCATTTTCACGCGTGGGTGCCGATCCTCGCCTTAGTCACCATGGTTCTGGTGGTGATGAGTGGGATTGTCGGACAGGCGTTGCATTACTTGGCCTTTCGGATGTTGTACGAACGTCGTCATCAAATGGCTTTTGAGGGTTTAACGGAAGACGCTATCGAGGCACGTTTGCATGATCTGGCGTTAGAAGAAGAGGCCTTGCGATGGTGGAAGTGCCTCCATAATCCTTTAACGTGGTCCTTTGTCGCATTGGTTCTTTTGCATATTGGTGGAGCAGTGTTTTTCGGAGGGCTTTGATTTATGGGGTGTTTACGATCATGGGTCGCGCCTCTTATTTGGGGTCTCACGGCGTTGGTGATTGGAGTGGTGATGTGGTTGTCACCGAAATATACTGAAGCACTTTGGGCGCCGGGGCATCTCAGCCGGTATCACACGGATGTGACGTCATGTGGTTCGTGTCATGAACCGTTTCGGGGGCCGACTATTCAGAAATGCTTGTCCTGTCATTCCAGCCAGAGGTTTACTGCGCGATCTGAACCCGATGTGGCCCGTTTTCATGCCGACATTATTCAAAAAGCTCAACCCTGTTTGACCTGTCACGTCGAACATCGAGGTGTCTTGACTTCGATTACCACAGGGGCATTGAACAATCCTCACGGAGAATTTATTTTTCGAGCCACGGGCGCGACGTCTTGCTCGGATTGTCACATGATGGAATCAAGCGAAGGGAAAAAGAGGATGATCCTCCTATCCAACTTGCGGGTCAGCCATATCATTGAAGAAGGTGAAGGGGCGCATCGCCTTGGACATTTTGCTAGGTGTCTCAATTGTCATCTTGACGGACAATTAGATATAGAGGATGACTAACTTCCCCCTTTTAAAAACGGGGTTTCGAGGGATTAAAGAATTTATTTTTTTCTGAATTCCTCTGCGGGCTTGCTGCGGGGATCCTTATAAAGTAGAAATTGAGAAAATCATGCTTGAAATTTTATTAGAGAAGCATTGGCATCACCTTTCTCTCGACGAAGTTCTGACGTTATTGGAGACCGATCCTGAGCGAGGCTTGGATGCCTTTGAGGTCTTACATCGGCAGAAGCAGTTTGGTACGAATAGCCTGAGCGTTCATGAGGGAAACAGCCCCATCCTCGTTTTTTTGCTGCAATTTCATCAACCTTTGGTCTATATCCTTCTTGCGGCCACGTTGATCACTGCGCTCCTTCAAGAATGGGTGGATTCTGGTGTGATCTTTGGGGTGGTGCTCATAAATGCCGTGATTGGTTATATCCAGGAAACCAAGGCGTTGCGAGCCATTGAGGCCTTGGCTCGAACAATGGATGGGATGACTGCTGTGATTCGGGCTGGGTCTAAGCAACGGCTTTCTTTTGCGGCACTCGTGCCAGGAGATGTGGTGGTCTTGCAAGCTGGCGATAAAGTCCCTGCAGATCTTCGATTGGTGAATACACGTCATTTACAAATTGATGAATCTGCTCTCACCGGAGAATCCATCTCCGTTTCGAAACACGTTCACGTGCTTCCGAAAGATACGGTATTGGCTGATCGAGGGAACATGGCCTTTTCCTCTTCGTTGGTGACGGCGGGGCAGGGTCTGGGAGTGGTCGTAGCAATCGGGGATACGACCGAGATGGGACGCATCAAGGGGCTGATTGAATCAGCGGATGTCTTGGAAACCCCACTCACAAAAAAGATACGAAATTTCAGTTGGGTGTTGTTGTGGGTCATCCTTGGATTGGCAGGAATGACGTTTTTGGTTGGGTGGCTTCGGGGAGAAGCGGCCTTTGACATGTTTATGGCGGCTGTCGCGTTAGCTGTGGGGGCTATTCCCGAAGCGTTACCGGCGGCCATGACCATTATGCTTGCGATTGGTGTGTCACGTATGGCCCGTCGTCATGCCATCGTGCGTAAACTTCCTGCGGTGGAAATATTAGGCAGTACGACGGTGATTTGTTCTGATAAGACCGGGACTCTGACTCAGAACCAAATGACGGTGAAGGAGGTTTTTGCAGGGCACGAGTTATTTTCCTTTTCAGGGATAGGGTATTCACCGGTTGGGGAAGTGCAGTGTCATGGGGAGTCTATTGATCCTGCCTCGTATCCGACTTTGCTTGAATGCACAAAGGCAGGACTCCTGTGTAATGACTCCCACCTCGTTTATAAGAATGGGGGTTGGGGAGTGGAAGGAGATCCAACCGAAGGGGCTCTCCTCTCAGTAGCCGAAAAAATTGGGCTCTCCTTCAGCTTGATGACGCAAAAGTTTCCTCGTGTTGATTCCATTCCCTTTGAGTCACAGGATCAACTGATGGCGACATTGCACGGTCAACCCGATGAAGCAGCCAAGGTGATGTATGTCAAAGGCGCAGTGGAACAAATTGTTCTGCGTTGCCACAGAGCACTGGATATTATGGGGCAATTAGTGGATGTGGATGCCGAGGCCATTTATCATGCGGTTAAGCAGATGACAGAAAAAGGCTTGCGCGTTCTGGCATTTTCCTCAAAATCCCTTCCATCCGATCAGTGCACAATTTCGCATAATGATGTGGGGGAACTGGTATTTTTAGGGTTGCAGGGCATGATGGATCCGCCTCGGCCAGAAGCGATTCGAGCCGTGCAGACCTGCCATCTTGCTGGCATTCAAGTCAAAATGATTACGGGTGATCATGTGGGTACTGCTGTGGCCATTGCCAAACAGATGAGGCTCGCTCCTTCGGAGCACGGTCTTCGAGTCTTGAGTGGCCAAGACATTGCCAGGTTATCTGATGCTGAACTAGTCAAGCAGGTAGAACAGGTTTCTGTGTTTGCTCGTGTCGCACCCGAACAAAAACTCCGGTTGGTTGATGCCTTGCAGGCCCAGGGCCATATTGTGGCGATGACTGGAGACGGCGTGAACGATGCGCCCGCCTTGAAACAAGCGAATATTGGGGTTGCGATGGGGCAAATGGGAACCGAAGTTGCCAAGGAAGCAGCTGACATGGTGCTGACAGACGACAATTTTTCGACGATTGAGGCGGCCGTAGAGGAGGGGCGTGGGGTATTTGATAATCTCGTTAAATTTGTGACCTGGACGCTTCCCACAAATATTGGTGAGGGCCTGGTCATTATGGTTGCGGTGTTTGCTGGTGTCACTTTGCCCATTCTTCCTGTTCAAATCCTTTGGATTAATATGACGACGGCGGTGCTGTTGGGGCTCATGCTGGTCTTTGAAGGCAAAGAGCCTGGTTTGATGGCACGTCCCCCCCGCGATCCTCACACTCCCATCTTAACCGGTACGCTGGTCTTTCGCATTGGTATGGTTGGGGTTCTCTTATTGGTTGGATCGTTTGGGTTGTTTGAATGGGTACTCTCGCAGGGTCAATCCCTTGACGTTGCGCGAACGGCGGCGGTGAATATGTTTGTGTTTGGAGAATTGTTTTATGTCTTTAATTGTCGATCGCTTGAATTCTCCATGTGGCATGTTGGGTGTTTTTCCAACCAATGGTTATTGATCGGAGTCGCTCTCATGATCGGCCTCCAACTGCTGTTTACCTACTGGCCGTGGATGAATCAGATCTTTCGATCAGCACCTATGGCTCTAACTGATTGGTGGCCTGTCATGGGGTGGGGACTCATCATCTATGGTATCGTTGGTTTTGAAAAAACACTTCGTTACTGGATCGAGACAAAATGGAAGGGTTCATTTCATGCGAATGTTATTAGCGATTGATCAATCCAAAGATTCCAAAGTTGCGATTAACTTGTTACAAAAAATAAAGTGGCCAGCCGGGTCAGCCTTGATCATGCTGCATGTCATGACGGTAGATGACGAGATAAAGCTAACGGGGTCGAGTCGATTGCATACAAAGCAATTAGGCGATTCCCGGAAACCTTTAATCCGAGTTCATTCAGAACTTCACCGGCTCGAAAAACAGTTTTCGTCGGAAACCTTACAGGTTCAATCTATGGTGGTAAACGGTGTTCCAGGACAAGAAATTTTGAGCGTCATTCAGAAAAAGAAGATTGATATGGCGGTCCTTGGATCCAGAGGTCTGTCTCGAATTTCAGGCCTTCTACTGGGCAGCGTCAGTGAATGGATGTTAAATGATGCTCCATGTTCCGTCTTGATCGGACGACCAACTGCACGGAAAACGAAATCGTCATCGAGACTCAATGTGCTTTTGGCGATTGATGGATCACGCGACGCCTGGAAAGCGGTGGATGCTCTGAAGTCGTTTGAATTTTCTGTTGATACTACGGTGACGCTGCTTCATGTGATCAAAAAGCAAATTTATGAAACAGGACAGGTAGTGGGAAGTAGGGGAAAGAGTCGGGCCGAATTTGCCAAGTTAGCCAAGGACCTTTGTCGAGATCGTGACTCAACGGGTGTTCGTCTTTTGAAAGACACGCGAGACGCGCTGGCTTCCTCGACACTCAAAATTCATGAATGCATTGCCTTGGGGCACGAAGCTAAGGAAATCTTAAAAACGGCCCGGCGACAGAAAGCCGACTTGGTGATCATGGGTTCAAAGGGGATGACTGGACTGAGACGGTTTCTCATGGGAAGTGTGGCGCATACTGTCAGCCAACATGCTCCATGCTCGGTGCTGGTCGTACGATCATCGAAGAAAGCGTAGAGAGATTGGAGGAAATTCCTGGGACTTGTTCAATGGTAAATACCTTCCTGTTCATCGAAGCCGTCCAATATTTCAAGAATTGCTAATGTGTTTGCCTCATAGCCCCTCTGTGGAAAAATTCTACACTGTTCTTTCGTCCTTCACCTCCCACCTTACCTAAAAAGGGGCAATTTTTGGATAATTATCCGCATTTTTACGGCCCGGATTTTGCTGTAGTTCAGGTAGTGCGGTGCAATCTGGTTTAGGAAAATCGCCATCCAAGTAGAGGAGTGCGGTAATGAAACAGGTTACGGCTAATGATTGGGTGCAGGGTGAACTTTTTAACATTATGGTGGTGGATGACGATGAA
>JBFJON010000154.1:0-5063 GCA_041617575.1 Nitrospirales bacterium
GTATTTAGAATCCACCCCCGAACGGGCATTTTGGGCTGGACTGGTCTTTGCCGCTGCAGCGTTTACGGATTTTTTAGATGGCTATTTAGCACGTCGAAGCGGGCAAATCACAAATCTTGGTAAAATACTCGATCCTGTTGCGGACAAACTACTCGTGGCTTCTGGGCTTATCCTTCTCGTGCAAGTTCAGCAGGTAGCGGTATGGTTAGCGATCGTGATGATTGCGCGAGAATTGATTGTTACCGGAGCAAGGGCTGTGGCAGCTAAAGAAGGCTTTATCGTACCGGCCGATTCTCTTGGTAAATTTAAAGTGATAGGCCAAATTGGTGGTATTCTCTGTTTAATTTTTCAGGGTGCTTGGGTTGAAGCCCAAGCTTTCCTTTCTTCGGTTGGCATCACCCTTCTTTATGTAGCTCTAGTGATCTCGCTTGTCTCAGGCTGGCGATACCTCGTCCTTATCTTTAAAAAATTAAGCCCCTCATACTGGTAGTCCACAAGAGGCCAAGGGGAATGCTACTGTATATTTTAGTGGCCATTGGCGCCTATGTTTTGGGCTCCATTCCGTTTGGATTACTTGCAACTCATGCATTGGGGGAAAAAGATCCGCGAACAGCTGGGAGCAAAAATATCGGGTTCACCAACGTATTGCGCATTTCTGGTAAAAAAGCCGGAATTCTGACCTTGTTGGGGGATATTGGCAAAGGAGTCATAGCTCCGGTATTTGCTCAAAGCCTCGGAGCCCCAAGGCCGTGGGTTTTGCTTATAGCCTTTGCTGTCGTTCTTGGGCATATTTTTTCTGTCTTTTTGGGATTTAAGGGAGGGAAAGGTGTGGCAACAGCTCTTGGTTCCGTTTTGGGAATAGAACCGTTTCTTGGTGCCTGCCTTCTGGGAATATGGATTGGAACTGTGGTAATTTTTCACTATTCTTCAGGGGGGGCTTTGGCAGCTTTTTTCGGATTTCCCATTCTTGCGTATTTTTTATATGGAGACTTTCAACTCATTCTCTTTTCTTTGTGCATTCTTGGAATCATTATTTATGGGCATATCGAAAATATTTCTAGATTGATGAAGGGGACAGAACCCAAAATGAGTCTCTTTTCTACTTGACATAATATTTCTTATGCGACGTAAAAATATATAATTCAATACATGAATTTTTCTTTAAAAATAGCCGTTTATTCAATCGTTTGTGTGTTTTACACAATTAGTCTGTCTTTGGCCGAGACGCCAGCAGACCAGGAAATTCGGGGCCTTCAGGCTCTAGAAGATATTCAGTTCACGATTACCAGTTTGGCGGAACGGGTCACACCAATGGTCGTGAATATCACCCCGATTCGCGAAATCACTACGCCCCAAGGATTTAAACGTCGAGGCTCATACACGCAAGGAAGTGGCTCAGGGGTCATTATTCGAGAAGATGGCATAATTGTCACGAACAATCATGTGGTGGGTGAAGACACTAGTGAGGCCGAAGTCCGCCTTTCCGATAAATCCCACGCCATTGCCCGGGTCATCGGTAGAGATAAAGAAACCGACATTGCGGTTCTCAAAATCGAAACAGATCGAAAACTGCCTGCGGCGCAGTTCGGAGATTCACGGTCCTTAAAAGTCGGGCAATGGGTACTGGCAGTGGGCAATCCCATGGGTTTGGATCGAACGGTCACCTTAGGAGTCATCAGCGGAATTGGACGAGAGCGGTTAAATTTGTCGAAATACGAAAACTTTATTCAAACCGATGCCGCCATTAACCCAGGCAATTCCGGGGGGCCATTATTTAATCTTCGCGGCGAAGTGATTGGGATCAATACGGCCATCATTCATATGGCGCAAGGGATCGGATTTTCTATCCCAGCGAATATGGTGTCTGGTGTGGTCGATCAATTGGTATCACAGGGTCGTGTTGTTCGGGGCTGGTTGGGTGTGGGCATTCAAGCCTTAACCAAAGAGCTGGCCAAACAATTTGGCATCCAAGAAGGACAAGGCGTCCTGATCAATGAAGTCTATGAAGACGATCCAGCCTATGCGGCTGGAATCAAGCCCGGCGATATTATTCTCATGGTGGAGGACCAACCCGTTGATTCACCAAATCAACTCTCTCGCCTCGTCGCCCAGGTGAGTCCCGGCGAAAAAGCCAAAATTCGCGTGCTCCGGGACGGTAAAGAAATGACTTACCATGTTCCGATGGCAGAACGGCCGGAGAAAACCACTCTCGCCTCACTCCCCTCGCAAAAATCTGAAGTAAAATTAGGGCTGGACGTGCAGGCCCTCACCGCCGCCCTGGCCGAAGAATTTGAACTCAAAGAAACGGTGCGTGTCTTAGTCTCGAAAGTTGAGCGAGGTGGCCTCGCCCATTCGGAAGGAATTCAGGAAGGCGATTTCATCACCGAAGTCAATCGTCAACCCGTTCGAAGCGTGGCCCAATTCTCGGAAGTTCTAGAGAAAGTCAAACCCGGCCAAACTGTTCTCCTCCGTATTATCCGCAAAGCCCGCGCCTTCTTCATCGTCCTCAAAACCCAGCAGTAACGCCTCAGTTTAGGCTGTTATAAGCCCGTTCCACACGATGCCTTCCTGGTTAAAAAGGAGACACTACCCTATTGCTTTCGTCTCTCCAGCCACAGACTGTCTTTATCGAATTTTTATTGAACTAGGCGGTGTTGGAGGGGTTGGTGGCGTCGGGAGTGTTGTGTCGACACTACTTGTCGAAGGACGTGAAGATTGAATGTCAAAATTTTTTCTAGGTATTGCGGGCGATGCGGTATCTTTCAAGGTTTGAGCCAGGCAGATCTGTAGCTGTGCGATGGCCTGCACCGTAGAAGAGCTGGGATCGTTGGCATAGTCCGTGGCCAATTTTCGGCATTGGGCTTTCTCCACGGCTTCCTTGACTTCGAGTAGATTGGCTAAGGCCAATCCAGTGAAAACCATACATACAAGTACTGTTCCAATTACTACTATTGTTTTCATATTTTTGGACAGTTTAATTTTTATGAAATGTGTGCCACCGCTTCTTTTTCATGTTCCTCTATGACGCAATTGACCACTTCATTGGGCACCTCTTTGTACCCAAAGAATTCCATCCGAGAGCTGCCTTTTCCCAAGGAAATTTATCCTTCCTTGAAAGGAAAATCTGCTCCTCGTCAACTTCTGAGGCAAAAACACCGAAAAAGGGTCGATGATCTTACCTCCCAACTCTACGGAAACTTCAAACGAACGATTCCAGTATATTCTGCGTTACGGTGTTCTTGGCTGGGGTTTAGCAACTGGCATTCTCTGGTCGGCCGTCATGACTTGGTGGGGTCCTGGGCCTTTCTTGGTCTATCTGGCCATTGCCCTCGTTCTGTTCCCAATCGGTGGGTGGTTTTGGGGTGCCATAATGTGGCGCATGATTCAACGACACCGTCCAAGTCTACCCATATCAAAGGATACGGAGGCGTGAAAGAAGTTGTAGTTTTTTCTGACATTTAAGAATTCGAGGCCACCGCTTCTTTTTTCTGTTCTTCAACGATGCGATTGATCATTTCTTTTGGCACATCTTCATAGCCAAAAAATTCCATTCGATAGCTGCCTTTACCTGCCGTGAGCGACGTGAGTGTCGGGGCATAGGTGAGCATTTCTGCCAAGGGCACATGAGCTTTGACAATTTCATTGTGGCCCTTGACATCCATGCCTTGAATGCGCCCGCGGCGCGAGTTGAGATCCCCGATCACTGCTCCCACCAGATCATCCGGAACCGTCACTTCCACCGCCATGACTGGTTCGAGTAAGCCAGCCTGTGCCGATTCCATGGCTTTTTTGAATCCCATAGAAGCTGCCACCTTAAAGGCCATTTCGGACGAATCAACCGGATGGTACGAACCATCGTAGACAGTAACTTGAATGTCTACGACCGGGAAACCGGCGATGATGCCATGCTGCATGGCTTCCAGCACGCCTTTTTCGACAGCGGGGATGAAGTTCCGAGGTATCGCACCTCCCACAATTTTATTGTGAAATTCGAACCCTTTTCCTCGAGATAAGGGCTCAATCTGCAACCAACAATCCCCAAATTGTCCGTGCCCACCGGTTTGTTTTTTATATTTCCCCTGCGCTTGCGCCATCCGTTGGATGGTTTCTTTGTAGGGAACTTTCGGCATATGTAAATTGACATCGACCCCATATTTCCGCCGTAATTTTTCTAGCGTGGCATCGATATGCACTTGCCCTACCCCACTTAAAAGCATTTCTTTGGTTTCGTCATTCCGCAGAAATTCCAAGGAAGGATCTTCCTCGACCAATTTATGAAGTCCCAAGCTGACCTTGTCAATTTCATTTTTACTTTTGACTTCCAACGCATAGGACATGACGGGTTTCATGATTTTGAGACCCGGATAGACGATGGGATGTTTTTCATCACAAATGGTGTCGCCAGTTTGGGTGTCTTTGAGTTTGGCGATGGCCACAATATCTCCCGCGCAGGCTTGGTCGATTTGTTGATGTTTTTTCCCGATGGAAAAGAACAGATGCCCGCCTTTTTCTTTGATCTGCCGAGAGGCATTAAAAAAGGCGGAATCGGCTTGCAGGGTCCCTGACATGATTCGGACATAGGTCAGGCGTCCCATGAATGGATCGATCGTGGTTTTGAACGCCAAGCCCGAAAACGGAGCTTGGGCATCCGGTTGTTGCTGGCATTCTTCGTGCGTTTGCGGCTGAGTTCCCACCAAGGGATGAAGATTGGCACGATCTTCCGGCGAGGGCAGAAATCGTACAATGGCTTCCAGGAGGCTGGTCATGCCGACATTTTCTGTTGCCGACCCACAGAGAACCGGCACGATTTTTCGCTCTAGCGTTCCCATAGTCAAGCCATCGATCAAATCCTCGTCAGACAACTCACCGTCGGTTAAATATTTTTCGACTAATTGATCACTGGTTTCGGCAACAAGTTCCGTGAGGCGACGATGATGTTCTGTGGACGAAGCCTCGTGGTCCGCTGGAATGTCGGCTCGCTGTGTCTTTGATGACTGTGTGTTGGAAGTCACCAGTTGGCGAGACAGCAGATCGATAATTCCCAGCAATTGTCCATCTTGAGA
>JBFJON010000155.1:0-5053 GCA_041617575.1 Nitrospirales bacterium
CACCAACCCCCTCTAAAAATAGAATAAATACCAGCGCCTAGCCTGCCACAGCCCTTTTCCGAATTGCAACTTTGGTTTCACACTTACGAACTTTTTGCCTTCAGAATCCAGAATTTTTTACTGACTTACGTTGTTTTCGAGGGAAATAGCTGTCGTGGACTTTTTTGAGGCGGGTGTGCTCGACATGGGTATAGATTTGCGTAGTGGCGATACTGGCATGACCGAGCATCATCTGGACCGACCTAAGGTCGGCCCCATGATCCAAGAGATGGGTCGCGAACGAATGCCGGAGCATGTGGGGTGAGATGGGTTTATTGATGCCGGCTCGAACCGTGCGATCTTTAAGAATTTTCCAAAAGTATTGCCGGCTCATGGCCCGACCTAACCGAGTAATGAAAAGGGCGTGGGAGGTGCGGGCTTTGAGATACTGCGGACGAATGGTCTGAAGATATTGGTCCACAAGATCTCGGGCCTTTTGGCCAATCGGCACAATGCGTTGTTTATCCCGTTTGCCGGTGGCTTGCAAGAAACCCACGTCTAAGTTGAGATGCGCCACTTGCAAATTGACCAACTCCGAGACACGAAGGCCGGTGGCATACAAGAGTTCGACCATGGCGGCATCCCGCCGATCGTCTCGATGGTCCATAGCCGGCAGATTGAGCAGTCGCGTGACTTCGGCTTCGGACAAGAGTTTGGGGAGTTGTGCCCATTGCTTCGGCGTGCCTTTTAATATACTTCCAAATGTCGCTTTCCTCTGTCCCATCTCAAGATGTTTATACAACCCCCGAACCGACGCCAGACATCGCGCAATCGATGAAGAAGATAACCCTGCTGTTTGTAAGCTGCCAAGAAATTGTACCCACAATGGTTTGGTCAGCGCATGAAGATCAGTAAGGCCCTCCTCTTGAAAAAAATCGACGAGTTTCCGCAAATCCCGACGATACGCCGCAAGGGTATTCGCGGCACAGCCACTTTCGACCTGCAACATCGTGAGATATTCGTCTACTAAATCTTGCATAGAATCCTTGGTCCGAAGGCTTCAAAAAAGCAACAGCTAAGAGTCTTTGAGCCGGTCACCTCCTCGCCAAACAGAATTTGTGGTGTTCTCCTATTTAGGTAAGCGCACTTCCTGATATAATAGTCTGAATTCTCTGCATACTTCATCTCAATTCTGCGCGCAATTTATTAATCGACGTATCTGACACTTGCTCCATTCTTCTTTTCCCATTACCAATTCGATGACAATTTCGTCACATACCAGGACCTGCTGGGGTTTTTGCGCTCGGATTTCCTTGGTTATCAACCTGGGATTTCTTTTCCTCGTTCCTACACCGCATCCATCCTTTGGAGCCGTTTCCCCCGGCCAAATGACCTTGGAGGAGGCCAAAGCTCAGTTGGAGGCTGGAAAAACGACTCGCGCATTAGAAACGGTGGAAGAACTAATCGACTCACTTCCACCGCCAGAGATTCTCCAAGAAGCCTATTTTCTGCAAGCCACCATTCTGAAACAGAATGCCCAGATCGTGGAAGCTATCAGCGTGGTGAGGCAACTGCTTGAAGAATTTCCTTTTTCCCCGGTCACGAATCCCGCTCGGATTTTGTTGGCCGAATTGTATAGCCACAACAAGGAATATTCCCAGGCCCTCACACAATTGTACCAAGCTTTGGACTATGCAGCTGATCAGGAGATGCGTCGGACCCTGTTTCAACGTATCCGTCAAGCTGAACTCGACAACGGCAATCCTCTCGGCGCGGTGAAAGCCGCACTCAATGAAATGATGCTGGTTGATCCCACCGAGCGGCATGAATTGGAACAGGTGACCCAATCCCTGGTTTTGCAGCAGTTAGATGAAGCGTCGCTCCAAGAACTCCTGGAGGGGTACTTCAATCGGTATCCAGGGGATTTAGCGACGATCCGCCTGATTGAGCTCCACACAGCGCGCGGCGATGAAGTCTTGGCCGAACGAGATATCCGTGGATTTCTGAAACGATTCCCGACACATCCCTATGCGCAAACCGCGATCGCGCTCCTCCAATCTTTCATTAACAAGATCAAGGTGCATCCACATATTCTGGGAGTGGCCCTACCTTTTTCCGGCCCCATGAGACCATATGGGACTGATTTACTCAATGGTATTCGACTGGCTATGGACATTGCCAAAGAACAATGGGGGCTCACTTCTGTCGGGCTCGTGGTGAAAGACACCACCACGCTCACCGCGCCTTTGAGAGTCGAGATGCAACAACTTCTTGATGAGTTCCAACCTCGAGCCGTGATTGGCCCTCTGTTGTCCAGGGAAATACGCAGCTTGGCCCGCCTACCGGATGACTATGCTACCCCATTCATCACACCCTCTTCCACGCTACTCAACGTCCGGCAATATGGGTCGTATTGGTTCAATACGGCTATGACGTCTTCCGTTCAGGCCAAACGCCTCGTGGAATACGCGATCTTGAAATTAGGCTATCATCGGTTTTGTATCATTTATCCGAAAACCGCCTATGGGCGTGAGTTGGCCGATATGTTTCGCAAGGAAGTTATTCATTCCGGAGGAGAGGTTATTGCTGTCGAAGAATATACCGAAGAGCAAACTGACGTGGCCGAACAATTGCGCCGTCTGAAAAACAAGGATCTTGAGCAATATGGTCTTGAAGAGCCGGAGGAAACCCGAACAGGTGAGGAACGCCTCGTGTATACACCCGGCTTTGACGCCGTCTTTCTCCCAGGGCAACCGGTGCACTTGGCCATCATAGCGGCTCAACTGGCGTTTTTTGATATAAATGTCCCGATTCTTGGCAGCAATAGCTGGCATAATCCTGAAATATTTCGATGGGCAAAACAAGACTTGAATGGCAGTATTTTTGTGGATGGGTTTTTTCTCAACAGCCCTGATCCTGGCGCGCAGAGGTTCATCCAACGCTATCGCAGCCAATTTCACAAAGAACCCTCGCTCTTTGCCGTCCAAGCCTACGATGCCGCCACATTAGTGCTGGAAACGATTCACAAAGACGCCCATTCCGGACAAGATGTCTGGGATCAACTCGTCCGGCGATCAGATTTACCCGCATTAAGTGGATTTGCCTCTTTTAGCTCAGCGGGTATCTTGAATCGTCGACTCTATATCCTCCAGGTCAACAACCGCGCCTTTTTTCAACTAAATTAAATTGATGGATTCCCTTTTCGGCTTTCTTCATAACCTTTCGTTTATGTTAGTCCCCTTATTGGCGGCCGTCGTCTTCCATGAATACGCCCATGGCCGTGTCGCGCATTTTTTTGGAGATCCGACTGCTAAGTCTCTCGGACGTCTCACACTGAACCCCCTCCCACACATCGATATGTATGGAAGCATCATTGTTCCGTTCATTCTTTTTCTCATACCAGGGGGATTCATCTTTGGCTGGGCAAAACCTGTTCCGATCAATGCCGGGAAATTGCATAATCCCAAAAGAGATATGGCCATTGTGGCTGCAGCTGGCCCACTCATGAATTTATGTTTGGCCATTGTCAGTGGCTTGCTGTTGGCACTGTTTCTTCACATTGATCCGACTCTCCAGGAAAATTGGCCACCGCAACCTGGAGTAAAACCGCGCGGGGATCTGCTGGGCATGATTCTCGTTCCACTAACGGCCATGGCTCTCTTTTCGATGCTGATTAATATTGTGTTATTCGCCTTTAATTTGTTGCCGATTCCTCCATTAGATGGAAGCCGGGTACTCGTGTGCTTCCTCCCTCCGAAGCCTGCCATGGCCTTGAGCCGACTCGAACCCTATGGCATGCTTGTTGTTTTAGGACTGATAATGGTTAACTCCCATATTCCAATTTTAAGTATGTATATTGGATCCATACAACAAGCCTTTTTTCATGTTTTTCTTTCAGAGTTTATGTCTTAACCCCGCTTTTTGAGAGGTATTATGGCATCTCGCGTACTCAGCGGCATGCAACCGAGCGGGCTCATCCATCTTGGGAATCTTCTCGGAGCCTTAGAGAATTGGAAGACGCTTCAGGTTCAGCATGAATGTTTTTTCTTCGTGGCCGATTGGCATGCCCTCTCTACCAATTATGCCGATACCAGCCGCCTCAAAGAATTTACGCAAGAACTACTCATCGACTGGCTGGCGGCAGGAATTGATCCGAATCGCGCCACGGTCTTTATTCAATCACAAGTTCCTGAACATGCCATTTTGCATTTATTGTTCTCCATGATCATTCCCATTCCCTGGCTGGAGCGCAATCCCACATACAAGGAAAAACAAGAGGAAATTACGGAAAAAGATCTCACTACCTATGGGTTCTTAGGGTATCCCGTACTCCAAGCCGCGGATATCCTTTTGTATAAACCTGGCCTGGTTCCGGTGGGAAAAGATCAACTCCCACATTTGGAACTGACACGAGAGGTTGGCCGTCGTTTTAATAGTCTGTACACAACGGTCTTCCCTGAACCCAAGGAATATTTGACCAAATTTCCAAAAGTGCTCGGAACCGATGGACGGAAGATGAGTAAGAGTTATCACAATACGATTAATCTATCGGATACCGAGCTGGAGGTTCGGCAAAAACTCAAAACCATGGTCACTGACCCCGCTAGGGTCCGACGCACCGATAAAGGTAACCCCAATGTTTGTCCGGTCTATGATTTCCATAAAATCTTTTCGTCTGAAGATGTCATCAAACAAATCGACACCGATTGCCGGACAGCCGCCATCGGATGCATCGACTGCAAGCGTCAAGTCGCCGATGCCATGGTTGAACGATTTTCTCCAATGTGGGAAACCCGTGAGACCTTTTCAGCCCATCCCAAGCAAACACAAGAAGTCGTCGAAGAAGGCCGAAAACGTGCAGCCACCGTCGCAAGTGACACAATGGCGGAAGTCAAAGAAGCCATGAAAATCTGAGAGATCCCCTTAGCTCGTTTCTTGACAGTACAGGAACCCCCCGCTACTATCCGTGCTCGTTTTTCACCAACAAAAACCGACTATTAGGGGACAATGAGATTTACATGAGTATTCGCGTAGCCATCAATGGATTTGGGCGTATCGGACGAAATTTTTTCCG
>JBFJON010000156.1:0-5027 GCA_041617575.1 Nitrospirales bacterium
CCGCCACCCCCAGCAGCCGCTTTAAAGAAATTGAACAGATTGATTTTGCTCCGTCGACGACGCGGACGCTGCCGGATTTCACTTTCAAATTCTTCGAAGCGATCCTCAATGAATTCCAGTCGAGATTCCAACCGATGGGCTGCGTTGAGCTCACAGATATGTTGCACTTCCTCTTCAACCAGGGCCAGCATCCGATCGACTTCCAGTAGGCCCTGCTCCACATGCAAATAGGCTTCTGTCCGCTCTTGGAACATGGTCTCAATGGCAAAATCCAAACTTTTTTCGGTCTGCGCACGAAGTTGGATGATACGGCGGGTCATTCCCGTGACAAACTTTCTTCGATTGTGATCATTTAACGCCATAAAATCGGATCGAGATGATATTCCTGAATTAAAAGGGCTATTGTACCATATTCATGTCAGCCTTATGAGACCCCTGCTCGCATCAACACCTGCCTCGCAGTAAAAAAACCAGGCATTGCCCAATATTTAGAGGGCTTGCTATCCTGCCTACCCATAACGTCTTTTCCGGGAGCTAACAGTCTTCCCCCAAAATGTCACTTAAAACATCTTTATATACATTTATAAACTATGTAAAGGAAGACCTGATGACACACAAAGCGTACATGATGGGAATACTCCTCGTATTATTGCACGCTGTTCCAGCTTTTGCCGTGAACCCTGCGGGATACGGCAGTGCAGGAGGAGAATTTGATATAAAAATTTCTCGAGTTCCGGCTAATGAACGGAAAGCAGCCCAAACCGTCAAACCGCCCATTGAACCCACTCCCGAAATCCTCGCCGAAGGCAAAAAAATCTTCCTGGGACGCGGAGGTTGTATCAGTTGTCATGGGGCAGAAGGGAAAGGCGATGGAGCTGCGGCAAAAAACCTGCCCATTCAGCCACGAAATTTCACCAACCCTAAATTCAATACATACCGCACACCCGGTGAAATGATGTGGGTCCTTAAGAATGGCAGCATGGGACAAACAGGTCGAGTACCAGGAACTGGGATGCTGCCGGTTGTCCAACCAAAGGGTTTCATTTCAGAGGCAGATGGATGGAAAGTTCTGTTGTACGAGCGAAGCCTGGGTGAAACGAAATAGCCAGTAGACCGTTAACAACTCCCTCTAAAAAATCTGCAACCTATAATCGAGAACACACCGTCATTCCCCTTGTTGATTCCTTACCATGTCTAAAACTACCAGCGACCGGCAACCGAATCGGCTCATTCACGAAACCAGCCCATATCTTTTGCAACATGCGCACAATCCTGTGGATTGGCACCCATGGGGCGAAGAAGCACTCAAGCAAGCCAAAGAGAACAATAAACCTATTCTCTTATCGGTGGGCTATTCGGCCTGTCACTGGTGCCATGTGATGGAGCGGGAATCTTTTGAAAATGACGCCATCGCTGCACTCATGAACAAATATTTCATCAATATCAAAGTCGACCGAGAAGAACGGCCAGATATAGATGAAATCTACATGCAGGCCACCACGGCCATGAACCAGGGGCATGGCGGATGGCCGATGACCGTCTTTCTGACACCTGATCAGGAGCCCATTTTTGCCGGAACGTATTTCCCACCCACAGATAAATGGGGGAGACCCGGTTTTGGGTCTATCGTGACTAATATTGGAGAGGCCTGGACCAAAGACCAATCCAACATCGTGCAACAAGCCGAACGGTTCACCTCTCGATTGCGCTCCGCATTGCAACCAGCCTCCCCATTAGCGGTGGGTGAAACCGACATTGAGAGCGCGGTTAAACAATTTGCTCACGACTTCGACGCACGGTACGGCGGCTTTGGTCGCGCACCAAAATTCCCACCGGCCACGGCCCTGTCTTTTCTGCTTCGTCAATATCATTGGTGTCGACAGGAACAAATACTCATCATGGCCACCAAAACTTTAGACGGCATGGCCGCTGGTGGCATGTACGACCATATTGGTGGCGGTTTTGCGCGCTATTCCACCGACGATGAATGGTTGGTCCCACACTTTGAAAAAATGTTGTACGACAACGCGCTGCTCGCTCGAACCTATGTCGAGGCATTTCAAGTCACCGGCCTGGAACGCTACCGCCAAGTGGCCACGGAAACCTTGGATTATATTCTCCGAGAAATGACCGCACCTGAAGGGGGATTCTGTTCAGCCACAGACGCGGACAGCGAAGGTGTGGAAGGAAAATTTTTTATTTGGACGCCAACACAGATTCGAGAAATCGTGACTGATGAAGAAGACGCCAAGAGATTTTGTGCCTATTACGACATTACGGAAAGAGGAAATTGGGAACAGACCAGCATACCCCGCACACCTAAATCGCTTGAGACAGTTGCAAAAGAATTGGGTTGTTCGCCAGAAGAATTACAGCACACGATTGATCGCGTTCGACCCCTGGCCTACCAAGCTCGCCTGAAGCGCATTCCGCCAGCGCTGGATGACAAAATTATCACAGCGTGGAACGGCATGATGATTGGAGCCATGGCTGAAGCCGGACGCGTGTTTAATCACCAACCCTACCTCGACGGGGCGATCCGAGCGGCTGATTTTCTCCTCACAACATTGTCCAGGCCAGGCAACCACTTATGGCGAACCTACCGCAACGGCAAAGCCCACTTGAATGCTTGTCTGGAAGATTATGCCTATGCGGCCGAGGCCATGTTGGAAGTGTACGAGGCCACGGGAATTGAACGGTATCTCCATGAATCTGTTGCATTGTCTGAAAAAATTATGGAGGATTTTGAAGATCAGGAAGATGGTGGATTCTTTACGACCGCCGTCGATCATGAAACGTTAATTCTTCGAGGGCGGGAAGGCGCTGATGGCGCCACACCCAGTGGAAATGCTGTGGCCGCTTCAGTTCTGGCACGTTTGTCTTTCCACTTTGACCGAGAAGATTTTCGCACCGCCGCCACGAATGCCGTCCGAGCATACGGACAACAAATTGGCCAAGTCCCTCGAGGATTCCCCAAAAGCCTGATGGTCGTCGACCTATTACTTCGAGGGCCCATAGAATTAGCACTGATTGGCGGCACGAACACTAAATCCTACACACAACTCCGCACGGCCCTGAATAGCTGTTTCATTCCGTATCGTATTGTGGCCTATCGTCAGGACTCTGAGGCGGAAACCTCACATCCCCTATTAGCGGGGAAAACACCAGTAAATGGGAAAGCCGCCCTGTACATCTGTAAAAACTTTGCCTGCCAAGCCCCAATCACGGATCCTGAAGCGGTGCCGTCTGCATTACAACATCCTCAAGACACCACGACCCATACAGGCGGAAGACGCCAAGCCCTAACCACAGATGGCCTGCAAGGATATGCTACGCCCCAAGGCACAGGAACCTATGTGGCAAAAATCTTGGCAAGTGCTCGAACAGCGCGCCCGTCTTCGCATGGCTATACAGCGCTAGGGTCGACCGG
The DNA here is from genome assembly GCA_041617575.1 of Nitrospirales bacterium. GTDB lineage: Bacteria > Nitrospirota > Nitrospiria > Nitrospirales > UBA8639 > Nitrospira_E. The sequence continues at coordinate 3,431 of JBFJON010000156.1, forward strand.
ACTCACAACATCCCGAATCGGCTTTGGCGGTTATCGAATCAGTCTGGGTGTGGACGATCATCGAAACGCCCTAGAAAAAGCCCTTCAAGAAGGCTGTAATCTTATCGATACTTCGACAAATTATGCGGATGGCCAAAGCGAACGATTGGTGGGAGCGGTCGTCAAAGACCTCATCGCAAAACGGTTCCTCTCACGAGAAGAAATTATTGTCGTTTCAAAAATCGGATACGTGCAAGGAAATAATCTCGCGCGGGCCGAAGCCAGGGAACAGGCAGGCAAGCCGTTCCCTGAAATGGTCAAATATGGGGAAGGCCTTTGGCATTGTCTCCATCCTGAGTTTTTGGAAGAACAACTTACGCTGTCACTGGACCGACTCGGTCTGGCGACATTGGATGTCTGCCTGTTACACAATCCAGAATATTTTTTGTCGGATGCCAAGAACCGCAACCTATCGATCAACGCCCTCCAATTGAAAGATCTCCAGCAGGAATTCTACCGCCGGCTGGAACAGGCCTTTGTCTACTTCGAGTCACAGGTCGCCGCCGGCCGAATACAATATTACGGCATCTCCTCAAATACCTGCACAGCCAAACCGGACGATCCCGAAGCCACCTCGCTTTCACGCATGCTCGAGGCTGCCCAAGCCGCCGCGCAACAAACAGAACACGCACAACATCATTTTCGAGTGTTGCAACTGCCGATGAATCTCTTTGAAGCCGGCGCCCTTCTGATACAGAACACGGGAAAAGACCATTCACAGAAGGTCTTATCATTGGCTCGCGAAAAAGAGATCGCCGTATTAATCAATCGTCCGCTGAACGCCATCCCCGGAAAAGGCGGAGGCATGATTCGTCTCGCGGACCCCCAAGCCGAAATTTCCAATACCAACTTTGAAGCCCAACAACCCAAAGTGGCAGCACTCGAACATGACTACAAACAGGTCCTTGCGCCAAACCTTCCTCAACCAGAAAAAGGCTCCTCGCCGCTTGACTATTTCAACTGGGCCGAGGAACTCAAACGCGTTCGGGAGTCCGTCCAAAACTTAGAACATTGGGATCAAATCGAATCGCAAACAATCGGGCCCCATGTAAATCGGGTATTCCAACTTTTGACACAACACTTCGCCGGGAGGAAAGAAGAAGAGAAAATTTGGGAATCCTGGCGAGATAAATATATCCCCGAACTTGTCGCGCTCTTAAAAGTCATGCGAATGGAAGCCGCACAGAAAAGTGCCAAGAAACTCTCGGAGATTGGACAGATACTCGATCCCCTATTGCCAGACGACAAACGAAAAGAACCCTTTTCCCGAAAAGCCCTGTGGACCGTGGCGAGCACACCCGGGGTCACGAGCGTCCTCAATGGCATGCGACATCCGGTTTATGTCGACGACTCCCTCACTATTCTGCAATGGGAACCCCTCCCCCAACCTCGCCCAATCTTCGAAGCACTAAAAGGGTTCCAATCCCACTGACATTCTGTAAAAACTTGGACATCAGTCAACGGACCCTGTCAGATAAAATTGAGAATGCGGTCTACGCCGACATAACCCCAGTCGTCAGCCCGCAGTCGCAGGGCTTGCCCTGTCGTATTTGGCAGG
>JBFJON010000157.1:0-5026 GCA_041617575.1 Nitrospirales bacterium
GCTTGTGAACAACGCGACGCGCGTGTGTACCGCCGCTTGGAGTGCCATACCCGGAGGCGAACGCACCAAAGATGTCATGCATGCCTGGATGAACTTCATGAAAGGCATGTCTCGAGGCACGTTCATGAAAAACAATGCCTATGACGCCATCATGAAAATCGATGGATTTCGTCTGATTTCGATTAAAGAAGATGGAGATGGAAAGGTGGTGAGTGAAGAGCGGTACCAGGAAAGTGATAGCGTCAAGGTCGCCTACGTTCCGCCAACAGACTATGCAGAAGAATCAATGGATATGATAGGCCGGAACCGCCGTGCGCGAAAAATTATCCCACCTCCAATGGGCCAAACGCCTCCTACCCAGGACGCCAAGAAGAAAATCATTCCGTCTAATCATCTTACAGAGCTCCAGCCGGGTGAATGCAAAAAGATCGCAGGGGAAATTGTCTGCAATGAAAATGAACCACCAATCACGACTCGGAGCAACAACCATGACGACTCTGGGCCATCCAACGAAAAAGCCGAGAACATGAAGAAAAAGGTTGGTGACCTTCTGGAGGGTTTGGGTATAGGTAATGTCTTCGGGAACTAAGAGAAAGGCTGTACCATCACGAAAGACAAAGGTTCTGTCGCAATTTTCAATTGAGTCGCTTTGAGGTATGATCAATCTCGCTAATTTCACTAGGCATGAAGGGAGGGCGACGATGGCGGCGAACTTCAAAGGACCGCATTGCCCTCCCGAAGTTATTCTCATGGGTATCCGCTCATATGTGGCCTCACCGCTGTGCACCTATCAAGTCGAAGAACTCCTGAAAGAGCACGGGGTCAATGTAGATCACGCCACCATATAACCGTTGGGTGATCAAATATAGCCTTGCTGGCATCGTGTTAGATGCCGATGATCAAAAAAGGTCAAATGGGAGGCCACGAAGGTGAGGCCCTCAGTGTGGCCGAACAGTCCTGCGCCCTGGCTTGTTAATCCAGCCGCCTATCGTGAATAACTCCCTTCTAACCTCCATTTAAGGCAAAATTGCGACAGAACCTTTCTTATCCCTTCACATTGGCCTTTCCTATATTGTTCTGCTTCCTTCTATTAGTTGAGGGATGTTTGGGTCCTTTCCTCTTCACAAGGACCATCCACGAAGGGAGAAATAGATATATAAAACTTGAAGCTCGCTATGGGGATGGGCAAAGGGGAGCGAACATGGAGTTTTCCCATCCTGTGGCCTTAAGTGAAACAGATTGGGCTCGTATCCTTAAAAATACTTATGTCAAACCTCAACGGAGATTATTCAAAGAGACTGAAGAGATTGGCCCCACACCACTTTTCAGTGAAAGCGATTTGCAATATTTGGTCGAATATGTAACCGTGGGTTTTGCAAAAGCTCATCCAGGCGAATGGGTGGTGTTTTACATAAGTGATCCTCATACGCCAGTACCAGAAATAACATCAGGTGGATTATTCGTAGAGGACGGTAAGCTTCATTTCGTGCTGGCCAATTACCATCAGCTAGTCACCATGCCCTTTATTCAACAAGAAATCTGGCATAACCCTCTCAAACCGGCAGCAGAGCCCTTTTACGACATTGTTCAACAGCCGCATCAAACACTTCGGATAGAAAGACGTTGGGATCTGACACAGTCCCTCCTCATGACGGTTCCTGAATTGGAGATTGATTACGCGGCGCTTTTGATGCTTCCTCCTGATAATCAAGAACGAAGGACTCCAGCACAGTACAAAGGCACGCTATCTCAAGGTGAAGAAACCCAGTTGGTGGACAAACTTCGGACGCTGCGGCAACTTCACGAGGAAGGATTGATCACAGATAGGGAATATCGGCAAAAACGCCAAAAGCTGATGGAGGAACTATAGCCAAGCCTTCTGTTCATCTGACTCCCTTTCAAAGCTTGCCTAATTAACCTCGGAGGTGCCCATGTTTTTGGGTCGCCGGTTGCGCAACCAATCCTTCTTTCTACAAAAAGGCTACGTAGGAGGACAAGCAGGAAAGTGGGCATGTTTTCTTGTTCTCCTTGTTTTATCTGAAATAATCCTACTTCTAACGACAGTGGAGAAGTCCGAGGCCCTTCCAGCCTTTGCCCGTAAATATAAGGCCGACTGCGCAATGTGCCACTACCCTGTGGTTCCCCGTCTCAACAGTTTCGGTCAGCAATACCGGCGAGCCGGATATAGGACGCCGGGGGAGTTTAACCAAGATCAGGGGTTTTTTAACGTCAACAACATGCTTGCCGGTCGGGTTCTGTCTCAATTTGTCTATGAGGACAAGGAAGGAAAAGTTGATCGCACCGAGTTCAGAGATCCTGATATCTCACTGTATTATTCTGGAGCAATTTCGCGGAACTTTTCCGCTTGGATACATGCCACAGCAAACAACAGCACGAATGTAGATTTTCACGGACATATTCAGGCGGTCTGGGGGGAGTCTGACAGTTTTTTTAGCTTCCGGAGTGGGCAGATGCACATGTTACAACAGCAAGGTATCGGCGGGTTCGACTCTCCGGTGGCAATCTCAACAACTCCTATCAACAACGTTCCCCTAACGAGCACTGGCAACCCGGTTACTTTCACTTTTAACAAGAGGCAGAAAGGAATCGAGCTCGCGTATATCCGGGGGCCTGGGCAACTCCGGCTGCAGATTACGAACGGTCTCAATGAAGATGGAAGCGGTACTGCGGACCCTGGAGATATTGATTCTGACAAAGATTATCTAGTGGCCTATGATCATATCCTTGATGATATTGCCTCCGGATTTACGGTGTTCTACTACAACGGAACAACACATGGAACGGTGACAGGGGGTTTCCCCCCCTCAGCTATCGACCGCGAGTTCAATTTTTGGCGAACCGGGGTCAATGCCAGCAAAATTTTCCACATACCTGAATTTGGGTTTTTTGAACTTCAGGGCGGGTATACGAGAAGTCACGACAATAACCCAACGGGCACAGCAACCGGACTTGATAAAGATGGCAATGCCTTTTATGTCGAGTCTCAACAATACATCACGGGACCGGAGGTCACGTTTTATGAACGGTTTTCGCTCATTGACGTTGATCTCGCACGTGACAATTCCACCAGAAAAGACTATACCATTGGAGTCGTGACTCCAGTCCAGACCTGGCTTCGGGTAACGGCAGAATACACGTTCACCGATAACGATGCCACTGGCTTAAAAGACCATGTGGGGATCCTGGAGCTCCAGATCAATTACTAGAGGCACATAAAAGGGTGGTGCGTTGATGAAGAATGGGTTTCTGAGTGCGATGATGTGGATTCTCCTCTGTTGGGTGGTTACCCCCGTGAATTTTGCGCATGCCTATGAAGAAGACCCTGGTATAAACGGAGCAACGGTGCGTGGGCGCGTGACCTTAACCGGACACATCCCGAAGTTAAAACCGCTGATGGTGCCCCGTGACATCGATGTCTGCGGCCCAACGATCCCAAATGAGGTATTGCAAGTGGATAAGGCCTCGAGGGGTATTGCTGCCGTGGTTGTCAGCCTTGAGGGCGTGCCCAAAGGAAAACCAATACCCAAAGATTCGAGCTTTGTTGTACAAAACCTTTCCTGCCGGTTTCATCCGCGAGCTAATGTCACCACCGTCGGCGGTCTCCTTGAGATATGGAATAAGGATCCGATCTTGCATAATACACATATCCGGCTAGAAAACAATTTTGGTTCGACGGTAATAAATGTCGTCCAACCTGTTGGGGCCAAACCGATTACAAGAGAACTACACCAACCTGGTTTCCTTGTTGTACGGTGTGACGCGCACCCGTTTATGCATGCCTCTATTCATGTCTTCGAGCACCCCTATTTTGCCGTAACGAATGGAGCCGGAGAGTTCGAAATGACAAAAGTCCCTCCAGGAACCTACCAGCTTCACCTCTGGCATGAGCTGCTAGGTACTCAGCAGGAGACCATTAACATTCCGGATACCGGAGATCCCATAACCGTCATTCTGGAGATGGCTGCGGAAGGGTGACCTCCGTCACAGCCAATCGTTCGGAGACACTTAGGACGGGCTTTAACCCCTCCTACGAATGAAAGTAGACAGGAGCCCTTGCGGTGAATCTTTTTACAAAGCTTCAAAGAAGGTGGCGTGGAAGTATCCGTCTTCGCCACTCAATAGGTCTTTCCCTGACTATTGTCACCGTGATGGGAATTGCCTCAGCTGTGATGTGGTATGAACAGGATGCCACCATTCGTAAAGCTGCCGAGGACAGGGGGTTGGCCTTTAGCCGCACGTTCGCCTCGATGGGGGGCGCAGCGATTCATAATAACCTGTTCCGGATCCAGGAATCGATGGGGCAATATCATCAAAATCCTGATATCCTTCACATTGATTTTATCGACCGCCAAAACATGATTATGGCTTCCAAGCATTCCGAGCGCATTGGAACCTATCTCAGTGATCGGGATTGGCTCGTCCCTAGCCAAAGTACCACTGAGTTAGTCAGTTATATACAAGACAGCATGGGGGAGCCCATCCTCGTTATTGTGGAACCCCTTTTTGACGAAGGGGAGATTCGTGTTTGGGTCCGCATCATCTTTTCATTAGCCCATGTGCGCGATCAACTCCTGCAAGCCATCACGCGTATGGCCTTAATCACATTAGCCTTAGTTATCGTCGGTATTATCGCAGTAGAAATCGCGCAACGGCAGGTTGCTTGTGTCTTCAAAAATATTATCGATCGGCTACAGGAAGCTCTGACGCCCCTTGGGTTTTCAAAGGGGGAGAATTCATTCAGTGCGAAACCGTCAGAACGACTCCAGGAGGCGCTGCGTCAAAACCAAGGGGAATTGGAACATTTAGCAGAGGCCGTCACCGAGACCACCAAGGTTCTCAAAAGTAAATCGGAAGAATTGCGGGAGTCTGAGATGCGATTCCGTTCCGTGGCACAGTCAGCTAACGATGCCATTATTTCAGCCGATTACGCTGGAACCATTATTTCGTGGAACAGAGGTGCGGAAACAATCTTCGGCTACGGAGAAGACGAGGTCTTAGGTAAACC
>JBFJON010000158.1:0-5011 GCA_041617575.1 Nitrospirales bacterium
CCGGGGCGATTTCAACCACGAGTACGCCTTCCTTTCCTGAGAAGCTCTTTGGTACAGGTTCGACGGTTACTCCAGTCAAGAGTTGAGCGTCATCTTTTGGTTTTAGGCGAGTAGGGGGACTCCGTTCGAGAGGAAATTCTTCTATCATGACGGTGACGTTTTTTTCCTGCCCACCCTGAAGTCGTCGGATGGTTATGGATGTCCCCGGTATGGTTTCTGCGATCAGGGATTGTAGTTGTCGAGGGTTGGTAATAGGTGTGCCATTATATTCCAATATAATATCCCTCCTTTGCAATTTGGCGCGGCCCGCAGGTCCGTCCTTGGCTATGTCGGTAATCACGACGCCATGTACAATTGAAGTTTTAAAGTGCTCCGCCAAGCCTGGTGTCAGTTTTTGGGTGGCGATACCAAACCACCCGCGGGTTACTTTCCCTTGATTAATTAATGAGGTAGCGACAGCTTTGGCCATTTGGCTTGGAATGGCGAAGCCAATCCCTATCGTTCCACTACTTTCTTGAAGGATGGCGGTGTTGATCCCGATGAGTTCACCATTGAGGTTTATTAATGCCCCTCCGAAATTGCCTGGGTTGATTGCGGCATCGGTCTGAATAAAACTTTCATAGTCGACAAAGCCTATGTTCGCTCGCCCAGCCGTGCTGATGATGCCCATCGTCACGGTTTGGCTGAGGCCAAACGGGTTGCCGACTGCCATGACAATTTCCCCCACTTTAAGCAGATCCGAATTGCCCCAACGAAAAGTCGGCAACTGGGTCGCGTTAATTTTCAGAATCGCCACGTCTGTCGGCTGATCTTGGCCGACGAGTTCAGCCTGAAATACGCGCTCATCGATCAGTTGGACGCGTATATCGTATGCCTGATCAACTATATGATGATTGGTCAGGATATACCCATCTGAACGGATAATAACCCCTGAGGCAATGTCCTGTTCTCGACTGTCAGGCAGGTGCATTTCTTCTTCTGGTATGGAGGATTGTTCGTAGAAGCGTCTGAAAAATGGGATGTCCAGCCATGGAGGGCGTTTTTGCCGTCCCGGATCACCAGTAATCTTTCTTTTGACCGTAATATTGACGACCGAGGTTTTCGCCTGTTGGGCCATGTGAATGAATGCGTGAGAAAGAGCAGAGCCTACCGGTACCAATGCTGCCGTTTCGCTTTGCTGAGAGGACTCTGGGGAGGGGAATGCCAGCAAATCGGTCGTTGCGAACAAAAGGCACAGTATGAGTGAAACGAAGGCAACAGACAGGACGCGTCCTGGAGTCCTTACGCTTATCCCGCTTGGTCTATACTTGAGTTGATGCCTTCTGGAGATTGAGATCATTATGTTACCTAATTTAATTGCCTCACAAATGATACTGCGAATGTACGGATCCACCGACGTGTGACCTTGCCTTTCTTTTTCCCTTTTGTTTACTTGGCTTGGGAACTTTGTTCCGATGTTTCCTTTTTAGGTATAGGAAGCGTGACCACATTTTTTAAAACATCGATCGTAAATTGGGCCAACCCTTTTAGCCCACCGGCGAAGGATTCAAGAGGTAGGTAAGTGGTTTCAGGGTTGGTCCTAGGCCCTTTTACTTTAAATAAGGCAGTCAGTAACCCCTTCCGTTCACCCTTCATGAGCGAGCCAAACAGCGGAATATCCTTTAGCAAGTTTGAATACGCTCCAAATGGGCTCACGGCAATCATGCCATCGAGATCTTCTGTGGGAAGATCGTAGCTTCCGGCAGCTGTGAGTTTGAGGACGGGGCTTTTTAACGCCAAATCCTTTGTGGTGAGAAGCCCTTTGTTTATTAAGAAGGATCCCGTTAGCGCATCGAAGGGGAGTCCTTCTTCCAATAGATTGACTTTTCCCATTAACACACTCGGCACATTCAAGATGCCGAGAATTTTTGACAGCACCGGTCCGGTTTGCATTTGGCCTTTCTGAAGTTGAGCGTTTCCCTTCCCAGTCAACGAGCCCAGAATCATCTCAGGACTTTCAAGATTCATGTGAAGCGAAGTCTTTAAAGACATCGTGCCTGTCAAAGGAGGTGCCGACTCAGACTCAGACCGCGGAGCCAAGATGCTTTCGATCGGGATTCCTTCCAGAGTGAGCTCTCCCTTTCCCTTTTGATTTTTTTGTGCCCATTGGAAGGAGGCCGATTGAACTTCTTCGTTCGTGTTGGCTGTCGTGGATTGTGAGTTTCGGTTGCTCCCTTCAACCTTTCCTTTCATAGACCAAGTCGTCCAATCCCAATTCTTCCCCTCAAGGCCCCATGTAATGCCTAAACTGGAGAGGCTCAGCCTGCCGTCTCCAATGATGACTCCTTCTGGAAACATGGCTCCCGTTCCACTTTCGGTTTGAAGGAACCCACGAACATAGGGGAGATCAGACCACGATAGTTGGCCTTGTGCTTCGAGGGTGTAGGGAGGAATGGACAATCTGCCCTTTGTCATCCTGATGTCCTTATCCTCATGCATTCTTCCTTTGGCTTCAACAACCGCAGGAACCCCGGAGGGTTTTTGAAATAGGCCCTTGGCCTCTAGGGCTATGTCGGTTAAGTCGAATTCGGCCTGATAATCTGGGCGAAGACTCGATCCAGACATTGTGAGGTTGGTTCCAATCGAACCCTCAAAGGTGGAAAAGGTTTGACCAACTGAAGGAAGCAGGACCTGAAGGTCGCTCGATGCCCACACACTCTCCATGGTGAGGTTCGACGCTTTCGAATCTTTGCGAAACGACAATTGGCCTTTGATGTCTACGGAGCTATTACCAAGTTGTCCATTGAAACGGTGAACATGAATCTGTTGGTCATCAAAAGTCATGTGGCTGGTGATTTGGCTGACAGGGAGCCTATCAGGTGAAGTGTCAAGAAGAATTTCGTCGAGCAAGAGGTCTCCCTCCAGTATTTGAAGTTGAGACGGGTTGGTCAGTGGACCTTGAATTCTTGTCGAGATGTGAATATTCCCTTGAACGTCATGATAGGAGGACCATGGTTGCAAAAGTGATTGGGTGCGGGGGTCGCGGCGCAGAGCCTGGTGCACATCATGAGCCGCCAATTGTCCCTCTCCCTGCACATCCGCCCAAATATCCGACTCCCTCCATTCCAGTGTGGCTTCTTTCACGAATACTTTTGAATCGTCAATCTTGCCTTCTACATCCAATAGACGGACGAGATTGGAGTCAAAGACTACTCCTCCAGACAAATTAGTCATTGGGGGATGGTTTGGATCGATAAGAATTTTCCCATTGGCAACACGGATGACCCCATCGGCGGTCAGGGTGTTGGCTTCATCCTCGATCCATTTAATGGAGCTGGTGAGTAACTCCATCTCACCATCAATTTCCCGTTCTGTAAGAATGGTTTGAACGGAAACGGGGAGCCATGCTTCGTGAATAATTTTGGAAAGGTGCTGAATGGAAATAGGCAATGCTGATCCCGAGACCGTAAGCGTAGGTGGATCATTCGGGCTATTGGTGAATCCAGCGGTCCCATTGAGGTTCCAGTCGCCTTCAGAAATCTGAAATGTTGGAACGGAAAGTTGGACAGTTTCATCTTTAAGATCAATGGTGGCTTCCGGAGTCGTAATGGTTAAGGGTGCGATGTCTGCGCGGACATGAGAAATCTGAACGAGAGATGGGGCATACGTGACCGAAGCAGACACATTGGTTATGAGGGGTTGGCCCGGGGAGGGAAGAAATTGGCCTTCTTCTAGAACAAGCACTCCCTGAGCTTCCCATGAACCCTTTCCTTCTAGTGGCCCACTTAAAGACCCCCTCTGAAGTTCCATCCTTCCAGTTACTTGATGATCTTTGAGAAAAGTCTGGAATTCTGTCGGTATCCAGTCATCGGGAAACAGGTCCGGGAGCCGTTTGATTGCTATGGGTTGAGTCGAACCTGAGACATTCAACCAAGGGGAATCATAGAGCACATTCTTGATGCTGCCCTGACCGGCAAATGCCCATTCGTCCAAGGAAATCTGAAAACTTCGAAAGCTGAGAAGGTCATTATCTTCCTGAAATGTATAGGAGAAATTTCCCTGAAAGTTGCCTTGTGTGCCAATCGGGGTTTCCAACTTACGGTCCCTCAGAAACTCGACCAGGCGGCCAAGATGAAATTGTGTGACTTCAATTTGCCCTTGGACTTCCACGGGAGGGGAACCTGATGATTCGACTTGGTGGGGGGGGGTATCATTTTTTTCGAGAAGGGTGATAGTCCCATTGAGGGTTAGGGCGGAGGAAGGTTGAGGATCCGAAATAAGAGCTGAAAGCCGAATTTCCGAAGGTCCTTCAGAGCTCAACTCTGAGATAGTCACTTGAATAGCTTCCCAATCAAATGTCAGAGGGTCTTCTTTCTCGGAAACCTGGAGAAGATGGAGTTGGCCGTTTTGAATAGCGAGTTTCTGTAAAGAAGCAAAGGGCCATATGCCCGGCTCTTCGGACGTCGGAACTAGAGGGACTCCAAGGGTCAATTTCGGTTGGTCAAACAATGCATGGGTAATAAACAGTTTCCTGGTCCAGAGAGATTGCCAACCGATTGCCACCTCCACCTGGTTGGCGCGTAAGGTGACATAGTTCGGATCATGGGTTTCGAACGATAAACCCGATAGGTAGATAGCAGGCGAGGGGAAAAGGTTCAGGTTTAAGGTATCAATCTGAATGGGCCCACTGGCGGTACGTTCCAGCATATCAATCAACGACTCCTTGACCCATTTCGTATCTGACAGCACGGTGAGGGTAAAGAGCGAAATTCCCACCACGAGTAATCCACAGAGCACACTGCCCCATACTATTAGTGAAAATCGGAAATTGGTGAAAAGGTTTCTTAATCGCGGCATCAGGGTCCAGTCGTTTTCTCAAATAGATGACCATGGGGGGCAACTTTGGTCAAAGCCCAGCATTAGAAATCGTTAAAATTTTCCTCATTCGTGGACGTTGATGACGATTCTTCAGATGATGGAGATTCTTCAAAAGGGCCAATTAAATTAGTCACGTGAAAACCAAAGAAGATGA
>JBFJON010000159.1:0-4990 GCA_041617575.1 Nitrospirales bacterium
AAACCTACAGCGTGATGAATGGCCAAATTACATGTTCTCCTTTTTCTTGAACACGAGCCAAAGCATGAACGACCCCACGAGAATGGCAGCCACCGAAAAGATGAAAATGGTAAAATTAATAGTTTTTGGCGCTTGTATATTTTCTATTCCCATATACCCACCGAGAGCGAGTAGGATTACTCCCAAGGCCATGCCAAACCCTTTTAGGATGCTTAAAATCATATTTCTCATGCCATGGCCCCTCCGACGGACCGACCAACCAAATAACATACAGAATCTTCGGAATAAAGGAAATGGCGGGAGATCGATGAAAAGGCTGAAGGTCAGGTGTTCGCTTGAGGTTTCGCGCTCTAACCAACTCATTGGATAGGCATAACACATTCGGGTTGATCATTTCGGGGATTGTTCACCATCAGGCTGACCGGAAACGCTTCCATCTCTTCGGGTGGGAAGGGTCTGAGCAAGGTGTTTAAGCGCTCAGTCTCATGGAGCGAGGCATCCAGCCACTCGGCATATTGCGTCGTCGCTAGAATAACCGGCATCCTATTATGGATAGGTTCCATCACCGCGTTAGGGCCGATGGTGATCAGACTACACGACTCAATCGCTGGGTCCCCCTTCTCCCAGCGTTCCCAGAGCCCTGCAAAAGCAAACGGGCGGTGATCATTCATGCGGATATAGTACGGCTGCTTCGTGGATCCTTCCTGTTTCCATTCATAAAAGCCATCGGCGAGTACGAGGCAGCGGCGGTGTGTAAAGGCTTTGCGGAAGGAGGGTTTCTCGGCGACCGTTTCCCCTCGAGCGTTAATCAGCTTGTGCCCAATGGTGGCCTTCGCAGCCCACGACGGGACCAGGCCCCATTGCAATTCGACCCATTCCTGTTCGGTGGTCTTGGGATTCCTTCGCACACAGGCCACGAGTTGCGACGGGGCAATGTTGTAGCGCGGGGCTAAGGGAGGCGGATTGGGCAAACCTAACAGTTTCGCTAGGTGCTGCATATTCTCTGTTCGTGTGAAGCGGCCGCACATGGATAGGATTATCCAATTAAACCTTAGACATGTCTATCTACCATCCCTCGCTAATTCGAACCTAGCTTGTTGCGGTTGTGCCAATCGTATCAAAGGATACCGGTTTATTTAAGGCATAGAGCTAACCCTGAACGAGGCCTAACATAAAAGGGCACTTCCCTATCTTAACAATTACTGAGGTTGTTGGAAGGTCTCTTCCGTGGTCTAATAGATCGACACCAACACTTCCGTCCAAGGAGGGATGACAACATGGGGACTGGTCAGCATGAGGGGGTGGCTCTATTGATCGTTGGGGTATTCACCCTGGCACAATCAATCGGGCTGGCCCAGCTATTTTTTACACCGTCCACATCCAAGATTACCGCGTGGAACATTCAAGAGCTCCAACCCATTTTCGAAGCTCGTATTCAGGAGCAGGACGTAAGGCAGAAGTTTCTGGATGCTGAAATGATGGCCACAAAAACCCATCATAGGGGGCAGTGATGGGGTTCATTCCGATTACTATTGAAAGGCTTCAGGTCGGAATATTTATTAAACTCGACCACGAATGGACCGACCACCCCTTCGTCAAAAATACGTTCAAGATCACCTCCCACGATGATATTGTCCTCATTAAGAAGCATCGCCTCTTTAAAATCCTTTACGATCCAGACAAATCCGACCCAGAGGCACTACACGCGCTCAAGATCCCTTCGCCACCGGCCCACAAAGAGCCATCTCCAGTCAAACAGGATTCTCTTCTTGACCCATCGGAAGAGAAACCCCTCATCATTCAGGAAACAACTGAACAGATCGAAACCTTTACCTCTCACCAAGAGGCCCTTCACCTTGCAAAGAAAGCCTACTTGGATGGGATACGTCAGAGCCAGAGCATCATGAGCAAGGTAAGTGCTATAGATCCAGAGGGCCTGGAACTAGCCGATCAGGTCATTGGGTCGATGATGAGCCTCATGAAAGGGACCTCGCCTGGTATCACGCTGATAACTCCACTGATTCCAGCGAAACCGGGAGAGGAGGTTTTCATGAACTCGATGAATGTCTGTGCGCTGTCCTTACTGCTAGGCAAGACCTTGCAATTGAGTCAGGAAGATTCCCATACCCTCGGTCTCGGAGCACAGCTTCACCAGCTTGGCATACAACGAATGCCAGCGTCCCTGCGTGCGAAGAAAGGTCCGCTCAATCCTCAAGAGAAACGTCTATTCGAAATGTATCCGCAGTATGGTAGGGAGATGCTTGAGCGAATTCCTGGGGTTCCACGAGGCGTCATTGAGGTTGTCCACCAGCATCGGGAAAATCTTGATGGTACAGGCTTCCCTCAAGGGCTACGGGCTAACGACATTCGCTATTTACCCAGACTGGTCAGGGTGGTCACGGAGTATAACAAGCTGACAAATCAGCTGGAGGCTTCATCGAGCCTCTCACCCACCGACGCCTTGTCCCATCTATATGTGAAGATGAAGAACCAATGTGACTTCGATATCATTCAAGCCTTCATCGCGACTGTGACGGTGTATCCTCCTGGTAGTCTTGTCCTACTGAGCGATGGTACGATGGGGGTGGTGATGAAGACCAATGTGCAGGAACGCATGCGGCCACTCCTAGTGCTGTATAAGAAGGGAGTATCTCAGGATGAGAATCTGACTCTTCTGGATCTATCCAGGCACAAGGACCTATCCATTGAAAAGACGATAGACCCCCAAAAAATTGATCCTCAAATTCGGACGATTTTAAGTCTCAGTCATTTGAAGGGTTACTTTATCTCTCCGACCCTCTAGCCTGACTGGTTTGCTATACCGAAGTTGCGATATTTTTCGTTTCTGCATCGGCATTTGGCTGTCACCGAAAATAACACCATCGTGGGAATTCTCTCCGTCCGAGATTTTATCAAAATGGTCATTCCCAGAGATCGCCCTAGTTTCCTACTTCACAAATAGGGTTTTTTCCTTACCTTCCTCTTCCTGATTAGAGCGGGCCTCTGATGACACTGGTGACCACAAAACGCTCGTTATCAAAGGTGATTGTCAGTGATTCACCATCGCCCTTTTGAGGGCCCTGAAGATTCAGGTAGGAATACTTCCAGACATGAACGTGCCCCTCTTTGGTCGTAGTTTTTAGACGAGCGACGGGTTCTCCAAGAAGGGCCAACACGTCATCCTGAGTGGTGGTATTTGGGTGGATCTGGTTTTCGATGCCTGGAGGAATCGGCTTCTCGCCCGCCTCATAGAGATAGGAAGGGGTTTGCGAACATGCGGAGAAAAGGAATGTGGTGAAAACGAGAGAGCATGTTCGTTGTATCCATTGCCTTTGCCTGTTCTTGAAAAAAGTTGTTCTACTTATCGTCATGAGCAGCCTCCCAAAACACAAAAACCTCCTTAAATCACTAGCGGCAAAAAAGATATTCTTAGTCTACTCCTTTCAAATTCAATAAAGCCAATTACTCCCTTCGTAACTGGTTGTAGTGGAACAAGCAAAATGGGTCGCCGAGTGAAATGTGACCCCAGCAAGTTGGAGGAGTGAATCCAAGCAGCAAGGCGTGATGCCGATGCCCGAATGGAGGGCTTAACGCCTATGAACAAGCACTTGCGTGCTCTATCGCTTCCTCTTCAGACGCATAGATTGGGACAATCTCTGAGAGATGCGCCCAGTCTAAATGGTTGCGAACATGGCCCTGTGGTTTCACAATACTGATCTGTACCCGATGGGGTCGCATGTTGTGATACCAGAGAAACAATTCTCCCAGGCCGGTCGAATCAATTTCGGAGACGCCGGAGAAATCCAGTATGATGTGGTGACAGCCCGTTTCTTGAGTCGCCAAGATTCGCGCTTGGATTCCGGTGGTGGTGTTACGATTAAATTGACCAGTGAGGGTGAGGACTTTTGTTTGATGCTGGTTTTGTTCACGAACCTGAAGCATAGGAATTACCTCCGGGTTATGAAAGGGGTGTTGTTATTCCATAATTGAATCCCTTTATGTCGGGAGGAACAATTCACCAATAGGAGTAATGGAAATAATGTAAACAGTTATGCTATCATGCGTGTATGGAACATCTCCGCACATTGAGGATAGCACGGGGGCTGTCCCTCCGTAGCTTGGGTGTACTGGCAGGAATTCATGCGGTGTCGTTAGTACGGTTGGAGAAGGGGAAATATGATCCCCGCCTTTCCACCCTTCGCAAGTTGGCGCAGGCCCTAGAGGTCAGCATCTGTGACCTGATTGATCAACCTTTTACTAAAAACGGTGGTTCACAACATGGGACTGACCAAGCGAAAGGACGGGTGGTACGTGGAGTTACCCGTCGTCGATGAAGGGAAGGTGCTGACATTAGCCAGGGGCACTCCTGGAGCGAAATTGAAACGGTGAAAAATCTTAACCACTAACAAAACCGTAGCCTAGCAACAAGAGGCGATGATCAAAACGGAATGATGAAGGGTGGATTTTCAATCAGGCTCAATTCAGTTAGGGGCAAAAGATACAAAGATAATAGAGGATGCTCGCTTGGGTCCATTCACTCTTGAGTTGACTGAATTGTTAAAAAGTTTGCATGAGGTGCGGTACCCTGATGAGCAAAAGGTGTTACTTGTGAAGGGGGCGGTCTATCGGATTCATTAAGACCGCGTTTAATGGGGAGTGTCGAGAAGCAGGAATTCAAGAATTTCATTTTCACGATTTTCGTCATACGGTAGTCATTAATATGAGAGTGGCGGGCATTGATCATCTCACGGTTTTGACAATGGCCGGCCACAAGACAATGGCTGTCTTTAAGCGTTACAATAACCTCGGGTGAATGATTTAAAAGAAGCCGCTTTGCGTTTCAACACCTTTTTTTACACTAGCCCATACACCCCAAGTGATTGACTCGCCTTACTTGTTGAAACTAAAGGATGCGCCCGTAGCTCAGTTGGATAGAGCATCGGCCTTCTAAGCCGGTGGTCGCAGGTTCGATTCCTGCCGGGCGCGCCAA
>JBFJON010000160.1:0-4984 GCA_041617575.1 Nitrospirales bacterium
GCCTGATCGATCAGCGCCGTCGCGATCTCATCCGACGTGACCGAGAACGCCAGAAACACCACGCTTTCGTCCGCCTGGCGGATCAGCTCCACCAGCCGGGCCGCCGTGCCGTCCTCCGGCGAAAAATAGATCTCCAGCCGGGTGCCGTCGATTTCCAGCACGGGATGTGGCGTGTTGGCCGGCGACCCGGCCCCAAAGCGGTCGGCCACGAACATCTCTTCAAATTCGACCAGGTAGTTCTCGGCCAGCCGCGAGGAGCGCAGCCGGACCAGGTTGTTGTCGTTGCGATAAGCGCCGTTCACGGTGAAGGTCATTGGTAATTGATCCACACAATTTACCAGCCAACTTCAAGGTGTCGATTACACTGTAGCAACAAGATAAATTATTCGAAAGCACCTATTCATCTTGTGCTTGCCTTCTTACAAGCTTGCGCACGATCAATAACACTCGAACATCCCCCAGGCCCACTTCTTGCTCACCGCGCGTTACATTGTCAGGGAGCCAGGCTTCTTGAGGATAGAGGTAGTTAGTATGACTCAAGGATGGGTCAGTGGTCTATCAAGTTATTGATTGTAGGTTCGCGTCCTATTGCGCTCACTCGTGCCTCCCAATTGGTTGATTTTCAGCTAATGTTGGGAACTGACCTGCTCAAAGCAGGCTTTCATTATGTTCCTCTAACTTTCAAAAATGCTTTACAAGGTCCGTCCAAAAAATTTAGAAGTTGGTGAATCCTTTGGAAAAGATTCCTTATTTTCTTGTTCGGGTCCCAATAAGTAAATATTCTGGTCGACACCAGTCAATACTTGCCAACTTACGGGAATAATAAAAACTTTGTCAAATGATTTTTCTTAGATTTTAAAAGACTTTTTATGAAGCAAATAACAATTATGGAATTTGGGTTTTTCAACAAATGTTGAAAACATCAATTCTAATGAAAGGTTGACAGGAATTGATTTTCAGATATATAATAATTTTCAACATTTGTTGAAACAGGTAAAAACAATGAAAGATGAAACGCTTTTAAGTAAAGCTGAAGATGCAATCAAGTCCAGTTTTGAGGAAATCTCATTTTTGGAAAAGTTTGAATTACAACTTGAGCCCAATAGGAATAACGTAAGACCAGATATTCATTTAACCTTTGGGATAACCGGAGCAATGTATTCGATTATCGCAGAAGTAAAAAACAATGGGGAACCGCGGTACGCTCGACAGGCTGTTAATCAGATCCTCCTTTATCTCCAAGAAAACCCAGTCGATTACGGAATATTTGTTGCTCCTTATATCTCACCGCGGGCAGCTGCCATTTGTAAGGAGAGCGGGATAGGAAGTTTGGATCTGGCAGGAAATTGCTACCTTTCCTTTAAGACGATCTACATCCATAAAACAGGAAAGCCAAACCCTTTCAAGAGGAAAAAATACCTTCGTTCCTTGTTTACTCCTAAAGCAGAAAGAATTTTGAGGGTTTTACTAAACTCGGGTCCAAGACAATGGAAATTTAAAGAGTTGGCGAATGAAGCCAATGTTAGTTTGGGACAGGTATCAAACGTCAAAAACCTTTTGGAAGACCAGGAATGGTTAGCGTCAGGCTTTTCAGTGAAGGATCCGGAAGCTTTATTGGGCGAATGGGCTAATAATTATCAATACCGGCGAAATCAGGTCAACAACTATTATTCTTTGCTGAGCGCGTCAGAATTTGAAGCTGAGATTGATATATATTGCCGCAAATATAATATCCAATATGGTTTAACCGGGTTTTCCGCATCGGCCCGCATGGCGCCTGCGGTTCGCTACCAGCGGGCCACAGCGTATGTGGAAGCTGATATTGACCAAACGGCCGAAGACCTGAAACTTAAACCTGTCAGCAGTGGGGCAAATGTGTTGCTTTTAAAACCATATGATGATGGTGTTTTTTATCGCTCTCGGGAATTTGACGGTTCCCGAGCGGTTTCCCCCATTCAAGTGTATTTGGATCTAATGAACTTCCGCGGTCGGGGCGAAGAAGCAGCTAATGCACTGTTTGACAAGGTAATCCGAAAGTTATGGTAAGCAGGCGCGATTACTCTGCGGAAATGGTCGCCTCGGCTCGCAGTGTGTTGCTTGAGGTGATGCGCTTGCTGGGCGAATATCGGAAACACATTGTCGTAGTCGGAGGATGGGTTCCTGAATTGCTGCTCACCGATGCAGATGAAAAGCATGTCGGCAGCATCGACGTAGATCTGGCGCTCAATCATCTTGAACTGGATGAGATCGGGTACAAGACAATCAAGGAACATCTTCTCGCACGCGGTTATATTCAGGGAAAACAACCTTTTATTTTCCACCGGGAAGTCGGACAACCGGGCACGCAGATCGAAGTACAGGTTGATTTTCTAGCCGGGGAGTATGCTGGGACCGGCAGATCGCATCGCACGCAAAGAGCCCAGGACATGCGCCCAAGAAAAGCGCGCGGAGTTGACCTGGCATTTCAAATGCCGGAAGACCTAGAAATTTCAGGACGTCTTCCCGAGGGTGGTCTGGATACAGAACGCGTGCAGGTTGCCTCTATCCCTACATTCATTGTGATGAAGGGCATGGCCCTAAAAGATCGCCTCAAGGAAAAAGACGCCTGGGATATCTACTATTGTGTCCGAAATTATCCCGGTGGCGTGGAACAGCTTAGGCAGGATTTTCTCCCTTTATTGGCACATGGGCTGGTTCAGGAGAGTTTGAAAAACATCGCCGAGAAATTTTCTTCACCGGAAGCAGTTGGCCCGACACACGTAGCCAATTTCGAGGAAATAACAGATCCCTCCGAGCGAGAATTAATCCAAAGAGATGCATTTGAAAGAATTCGGTTTATCCTTGAACCCTTAGGATTTTGATGGTCTCGCGGTGAAAAAGAGAATGCTCTTGGTCGCAGAAAGTAGAAACCGGGTGACAGCCCTTCAGGCCATTGGGCCTGGAGCGGCCCTATTTGCCTTGGTGGCCGAGTGTATCTGAGGGTAAACTGCCAGTATGGCAAGCGAGGAGCGGTCTGGGTTGGAAATATTCCAGGGATGGGGGCGTCGCCTGCGTGAGTCTCGCAGGATACGGCCTGACTTACTGGGCATGTTGATGCTGCTCGCGGGTATTGCTGGTTATCCACTACCCTTTCTCCCTCATCTGGGAAGATGGGCCGAGTATTATTTGGACATCCGAGGGGAGTTGATAGGCATAGGTGGTAACCTGCTCCCAATCTGTGTGCCGACCTTCATGGTAGTCTAACGGCGTGAAGGGCGATAAGGTGACCGATGAAAGCAGCACTTCTGCCTACCGCAATTTGTTGATGATCTGTTCCGGGGAGTAACGTTTTCTGGGCATGGACCCTGCCTCCTTTTGTCCAGAATACTAACTCAGATTGTGGACCAGTTGTCGGGGGGGTAGATCAGGTGTGGATGTGCAGAAGAGAATCTTTTTCAGCGTTACTCATCGGCCGGGCACTCGTCCACATGCAAGTAGGTCTGGCATTCTTCGGTCGTAAGCGAGCGGGTGACGCGGGATTGGGCCAGCGCGATCAGCTCGTCCAATTCCAGGGCGACGACTTGTACGCCCCCATCAAAGCCGACAACAGCCAGACGTTTTCCATCCTTTGTGAGTTCAAGCTCCCAAATACCACCCGGATATTGCAGGCTGAGTTCGAGCTCGCCGCGCTCAGCATCCCGCACTTCGATGACACCTGAGCTGCCTCCCAGGATGATATGCTCACCATCCGGCGAAAATCGCAGCGCGTTAACGAAATCCGCCTCCGACTGTCCTTTGTACAGCAAGCGAGCGTCTTGTTCTCCAGATCCCAAGGTGTCTGTCGGCAGCTTCCAAACCTCGAAAACGCCGTCCATACGGCCAAGGGCCATGCGGGTGCTGTCTGAGTCGAAGTCAATTGACCAAAAACTATGGTTTGTGGGACTTAGCCAGTCGTCCGGGGATATTGTTTGCAGCAGTTGACCGTTCGATGCATCCCAGATGCCAGAAGTCCCACCTCCGGAGAATGCGATATAGCGGCCATCCGGGCTGTAAACGACCCTGGTAACAAATGCTGGGGCCGCGATGGTCAGGATCTGGTCTCCTGTTTGAGGGTTCCAGATACTTACAGTTGTTCTATCCCCTGCTGTTACCAATCTGTTTCCGCCAGGGCTGAAGGCCACATCCATGACACCGAAGTAAAACGGGTGGTCCACATCCGCCGCGTGGGCATCGAGCTGGAGCAGCTCCTGCCGGTTGAGAAGGTCAAAAACGGTAACTTTCCCATCCTTTCCTGCAGTAGCGATCAGGTTGCCATCCGGGCTCACGGCCATCCTGTTTACCGCGCCATCATGAACTTGCAGGTCTGCGACCTCAGTCCAGGTCCTAGTTTCCCAGACTCGCAGACGCCCGTCCATGCTGATGCTCAACAACTGCTCTCCCTCTGCCGAAAATTCCAGGTCGCTTATTTGGTAATTCCCGGGAAGTGCAAAAACCTCTGCGCTGCCTGTCAAACTGACATCCCAGGTACGCATGGTGCCATCCGGACTACTTGTATACAGTTCTTTTCCGTCCGGACTGAATTCGACATCGTAGATCTGGTCGGTGTGTCCGAGCAGCGTCCCGATCACCTCCATTTCGGGAGGGGAAAAGCGCCAAAGAAGCGCTTGTCCGCTAATATGAGCTGTAGCTACCAAAGAGCTGTCAGGGCTGAAGCTGATGTCATCGATAAGATCGCCTCCGGGAAAAAGAGGCGTAAACAGAAAATCCCCTGTCGATGCGTCCCAGACCTGAAGCGTACCGTCACCCGGCATCGTAATCAGATACTGGTCGTCAGGGCTAAATGCCATCCGCACAACATTCGGGATTCTGAACAATTCCTCCCAGGTGTTTATATCCCACACACTTACAATCTCATTTGTGTTCGTCGTCAGGCGCGACCCATTCGGGCTGAACCTAGGATATCCACACCAATCTTGAAGACAAGCGATTGTATGTACAAGTTGAC
>JBFJON010000161.1:0-4959 GCA_041617575.1 Nitrospirales bacterium
AACCGGCAAACCCGACAGGTGCTGTTGTATACCAAAACGGCTTCGGCTGGTGCGGCAAAACCGGAATTGACTGCATTGTCCTTGGATGATCCTTCCGTGAAAGGTCGTGTGCAGGACTATGTATGGAAAGAGTTAGAACATGATCTCGAATTATTGGATATTGCGGGGAATCCTTTTTCCAAAGATGAATTCCAAAATGGAAAAGTGACACCTGTTTTTTTTGGATCAGCCCTAACCAATTTTGGCGTGGAACCCTTTTTCGATGCCTTTGTCGATATGGCACCACATCCCCATGCTCGAGTCGCGATTACTCCAGATGGCCAAGAACGGACTATTGATCCAGCTGAGGTGCCGTTTAGTGCCTATGTATTTAAACTGCAGGCGAATATGAATCCGCGTCATCGCGATAGTACGGCGTTCATGCGCGTGTGTTCGGGTAGATTTGAGCGGGATATGGTAGTTATACATCATCGAACGAAAAGTGAAGTGCGATTGACGCGTCCGCACAGCATGTTAGCCAAAGAGCGGAATACGGTGGACGTGGCCTATCCTGGTGATGTCATTGGTGTTATTAATACCGGTGCCTTTCAGATTGGGGATACCATCTCGCTAACGGACGGATTTAACTACAAACCCCTTCCCCAATTTCAGCCGGAAGTTTTTGCGCGTGTGCGTCCGGCCGATACCACGATGCGAAAATCCTTTGATAAAGGGATTGAACAGCTGGCGAAAGAAGGTACGATTCAAATCATGCACAGCCTGGATGGCTTAGAATTTTTTGTGGCAGCGGTGGGGCGTCTCCAATTCGATGTCTTGGAATTTCGCCTACAAAATGAATACCGCGCCAAAACCGTTGTCGATATGTTGCCGTACGAATCCAGCGCGTGGCTAGTGGGAGATGTGGAGACCTTTAAACCGCCCTCTGATGCGCTGGTCGTCAAAGACAGCCAGGATCGAGCCGTCGTCCTGTTCCGCAATACCTGGTCCAAAAACTTTGCTCGCGAACGCAATCCCCAACACGATTTCAAGGATATGGGGTAAGCCTTGAAACCATTTATAGGGGTCAGACTCGAATTAATTATCCCACATTCATTGACATCGTAGTTTTGTAGAATTATTTCGAGTCTGCCCCCCATGAAGTCTTTAGCGTGAAAAATTTCCACATAGGCTTGTAACGGGTGCTTGAAAAGAAAGACCAATCAGAAGGCTAAAAAAGCAAGCATTAGTTGGTATTTATCCAAAGGAATTTCAGAAATCCATTAAGGAGATTTGAATATGGGGAAAAAGCTTCTGAAAATTATAGGGAGTTTGGCTCTTTTCGGAATGATGAGTGCCGTATTGTATTTGGTTTCCATAAGTTTCGCGGAACGTGTTCCTGCGCCTGAAATTATTAGTTCAACGTGGATAAATTCAGAGCCACTCAAGATGGAAGATCTCCGAGGGAAGGTCGTTATGGTGGAATTTTGGACATTTGGGTGTTGGAATTGTCGGAATATCGAACCCCATGTCAAAGAATGGCATAAGAAATATGCCAAGGATGGGTTAGTGGTCATTGCCGTCCACTCGCCAGAGTTCAGTTATGAAAAAGAAATTGATAAAGTCAAAGCCTATGTGAAAGAGAACAATATTCCTTATGCGGTCCCCATCGATAATGAGTTTCGCAATTGGCGGCAATATCGTAATCGCTATTGGCCGACGTTATATGTGATAGACAAAAAAGGCACCATCCAATACACACGCATTGGTGAAGGGGCATACGAGCAAACGGAAGTAACTATCCAACGCCTTCTCGCTGAACCAGCATAAAAATAGATTCTTATTGTCTTTGGGTTTGAGATATTCACGCCTTTTTGAGCGTGGATATTTTTTATGGCCGGACTTCTTTCAGGACCCCAAACATCTCTGAATGAATCAAAGTATTTGTGGCTAGGATAGTCTTTCCATAGATGGAATAGGGTTTTCCTGCGTAGTTTGTGATCTTACCGCCTGATTCTTCCACGATGACTTTTCCTGCTGCGGTGTCCCATGGATTGAGTTGCAATTCCCAGAATCCGTCAAATCGGCCGCAGGCGATGTAGCACAGGTCAATGGCGGCGGTACCCGTGCGGCGCATGCCACGTGCGTGCACTGCGAAGGCACAGAATTCTTTGAGGTTGTTGTCTGTGGCGGTATGGATGTCATAGGCAAATCCTGTGACGAGCAAGGCTTCGGCGAGTTTGGGTGTGGCCGACACCTGGATCGGCGTACCGTTCAGAGAAGCGCCACGGCCTTGTTGTCCAAGAAAGAGTTCATCTCGTGTGGGATCGTAGATGACTCCAATCACACAGGTCCCTTGGTATTCCACGCCAATCGAGACGTTATACATGGGAAAGCCGTGGGCGAAATTGATGGTTCCGTCAAGCGGGTCGATGATCCATTTGATGGCATGTTGGGGGATGTCTTGTAAGCCTTGTTCTTCACTCAGAATTTGATGTTTTGGAAAGGTGTTTCGAATTGACTGAATGATGGCTTGCTCTGATTGAAGGTCGGCTTCAGTGACAAGGTTGATCGCCTGACCTTTTGAATGAATCGTGAAGCCTTTTTTTGCATAGTCTTGAAGAATGGCGCCTCCCAGTCGTGCTGCATGAATGGCTGTCTGGGTGAGGTCGTCGATTTCGTCGATGGAAAGCGTCATGGATTTGAGAGAAGGGTTGGTGGAAGCAGACCGAATGCTGCCTCCTATCCTAAATGGGAAAATTGAAAAAAGCCGCCAGCGGCGTTCTCGCCCTTTTGCCGTGCTCACGTACTCCATGTACGCTCCGTGCGTCAAAAAGGCTGCGGCCTTGCTGGACGGACTTTTTTGAACATTCCCTCCAGCTGATGATGGCTGTTTCCTCTTGGGCCTCTATTTGCCAGGAGAATGAAATATTCAACAGTCCCTAAGTCTATATAGTGGATGGTAAGGGGAACTAGAGTTCGATGGAAAATTTTGAGGTAATAAAAAACACGCCGAGGGCAGGTGGCCCTACCCCCGGCGGTACTGCTGGTGGGACTGAAGACTTACTTCTTCTTTGCCTTTGCTTTTGGTCTAGCTGTGGTCGCTTTCTTTTTGGAAGCGGCTTTCTTTTTTGTTGCTGCCAATTCATTCACCTCCTTTCACTGAGAAGGGAACTTCAATGTTGTTACCAGGTCAGACGACTTTCGTTAAGGACTTCTCGTGATTGACTTCGAACGTATTGGGTCCTACCTTGCGAAACCGAGAATCTCGTTTTAAGGATGTGGCAATGGAGGTCACGGGTGTTTTTCCTCGAATGGGCATTCCGCCCTCTTTGAGCCGTTGATATAAGTCTTTCGCATGAAGGGGACGCCCTACCTCTTGCAAAACCATGTACACCGCATCGGGGACGCTTCGTCCGACATACTTGCTCCGCCCCAGGAGAATCTCCCGCGATTTGGCCGCGACGTCGATGTCAGATGCCGACATATTCCCTTTTTCATGAGAAGCGATTTGATTCGAGAGGCTGGCCAGTTTCGCTTTGTCAGCTTCCAACCGATACAGGGTCTTTGCCAACTCCAAGTATTTCTCAACCGTTGCGATTTCCTCACCTAATTGCTCCCGTTTTTTTTGAAGATCCTTGCGTTTGCGTTCGTACACACTAATCCGTTGTTCCAAACCACTAAGGATATCTTCTAGTTCATCATCTTGATTCTCCATCCTTGGAACTCCACCATATGTTGGTGATAATTTTATTCATGTTTTAAAGCAATGTCAATAAGCAAGCTTTAATTTTTTCTCCATTATGTATGCTTGTTATTAGAGATACAAATAGTGATTATTCTAAATGACATAAATGGTATGTTTGCCACGTCGTATGTATTTTGTAGAGAGAAGATATGGGAAAGCCAATTAGAGGTAGTATAGATAATTATCCAGGCCAATATATTGTGGTTTACTGTAATGATCTATGAAAATATAGATTCTTCAAGTGGGGATCTTTGTTTTATGAGATGAAGATTTTGCATAGTATAAATGTAGAATGCTTTGATTCCCAGAGGCAGGAAATCTGGCATGTTTGCCCATTCAACCGAAAATGAAAGACTAGAAACTATCTAGACCCCATTTTGGCTTGTCTGTTTTTTCTATATATAGTTGAGTATAAAAACCTAGGTCAAAAATTTAAATTTTGAAGATGTTTTTCCGGGAATCGTTGGTTGCGTGGGTTTGGAGAGATGGTATGATCTGGCCATTGTTTTTTAATCAATTGAGCATGATATGGAATTGCATAAGCCACCGGTGAATCTTTTAGCTCTCAATGATCAAGAACTGGCCGAGTTGGTACAGGGCCTTGGTTGGCCGCGTTATCGGACTCACCAAATTTTGAAATGGCTCTATCAGCTTCGGGTGTTCGATATTGATGGGATGACGAACTTGTCGAAAGCTGACCGGGCACGCTTGCAGCAGGTGGCCACCGTTCAACGGGACAATCTCATCTCTCGCCAGGTGGCTCGTGATGGTACCGGTAAATTTTTATGGCGTCTGGAAGATGGCCTGGCTGTTGAAGCCGTGCTGATACCGGAGGAGAGGCGGCGAACGTTGTGTGTTTCCTCGCAAGTGGGATGTACATTGGATTGCGGGTTTTGCTTAACCGCACAGATGGGGATCAAACGGAATTTACGGGCTCATGAAATTGTCGGACAAGTGTTGAATGTGCAAGCCGATCTCCCAGAAGGTGAACACCTGACCTCTTTGGTATTTATGGGAATGGGGGAGCCCTTGATAAACTTTGACGCGGTGGCGGACGCCATTCAACGTCTTACGAATATGGATTGGGGATTGGGCATTTCCCCACGTCGTATTACCGTGTCCACGGCGGGATGGATTCCGCGGTTTCCAGATGTTCGGCGCTTAGGAGTAAATTTGGCGATTTCTTTGAATGGAACAACCAATGCGCAACGTGAAAATCTGATGCCTGCGGTGAA
>JBFJON010000162.1:0-4920 GCA_041617575.1 Nitrospirales bacterium
ATGGTCAGGAGGACGGTGTTGAAACCCCAATGGCTCTGATCAAGCCGATGCTGCGCTTCTTTTATTTGTATTCGGACATCATTGAACTGCTCATGATGGCAAAACGCATGGATATCCTTCGAGACTCAATCCATGCCCACCTGGAACCATTCCGGGCATCCATTGCATCTCAACTGGGGGTCACGGAAGAATTGGTGGATTATGCAATTGCGATCCGAACGGGGGTAATGTTAAATATCCTGGTTCAGTGGATCAAAACCGGTAAAAAGCAGGCGCCAGATGACCTGGCACATGAGTTGGGTGGGATGTTTAAGAAGATGGTTACTCTGGGCCAATTTATGTGATTGGGATTTCCAGCAGAAAAATTCGGTAACTTTTTTTGGATCACATCGCCTGTCGTTTGCTCTTTTCCCAAGCTGTAGAAGCTCCTTAAAGGACACCTTCCTGATCAACCAGACCTGGCCGATTTTGTCCCCTTTCAACCGTCCAGCTTGAAGAAGACTCCTGAGATACTGGGCATTGTAGCCAGATACATCGGCAGCTGCCTGTAGGGTGAGATGTGTTTTCAAGAAAAAGGAATCTGG
Organism: Nitrospirales bacterium; assembly: GCA_041617575.1. Taxonomy (GTDB): domain Bacteria; phylum Nitrospirota; class Nitrospiria; order Nitrospirales; family UBA8639; genus Nitrospira_E. The sequence continues at coordinate 585 of JBFJON010000162.1, forward strand.
GGGAGTTTTTCGTTTCCATTCCGAAAGCACCCTCCAATCCCGCCGCGCAATTCGGCCAGCCTGGACTTGTTTTCAAAATTCATCAGGCCTAAAAATTGCCCCACGGGAATTGATGGGCTTTTGAGATAGGGCTGGGATTAGATGGGAAAGGCGGTGTTCCTTGATTCAGGAATTTGCAACTCTGCCGCAAACTCCATGACGGTGGAGAACAATAATTTGAAAATATGAACAGTCATACTTTTGGAACATCTTTAGAAAATAGTCCACACAAGCCATGAACTCAGTTTCTTTTTCAGGACTCAAACGGAATATCCTTGATTTCCAAGACCCCCGTCTCTGCAAGGTCGTTCCAGACCTCCTGTGAAACGATCAGATTATTTTCGAGTACGAATCGGTCAATGTAGCGGATTCCGGAAAAATCCACACCATAATTGTTCACGCCAAAAAGTGTGCCCCTAACAATTACAATCAATTGATCTCCCTTGGTGAAGGAATCGAGATCATCAATGTTTTTTTTGACCCACTGGTACCGGTTCCGAGCCGCTGCGATCATCTCCGCTTGGCTGTAAAATACGATGCCTCCTGGGAATATGATTTTTGCACCCGGATCCATCAACGCTTGTGCGGCATCCAGATTTCGGGCTTCCATATTGCGCAAGAAATTCTTGATTATTTTCTCAGCCTTATGTATTTCCATTTGATTTTCTACAGATATGTATTGAGCGCGGATTGATTAGAGCCCCAAGTACGCAGTCCTGATTTCTTCGTTTTCCAGCAGATCCTCCCCACTTCCAGAAAGAACGACCTCTCCATTTTCCAACACATATCCATAATCTGCCATTTTCAGCGTTTGCACGGCGTTTTGCTCAACGATCAGGATCGTCGTGCCTTCCTCTCGGATATTCTGAATGGTATGGAAAATGTCTCGTACGATCAATGGGGCGAGTCCCAGGGAGGGCTCATCAAGCATCAATAGCTTCGGCTCGGACATCAGCGCCCGGCCGATCGCCAACATCTGGCGTTCCCCTCCACTCAAGGTGCCGGCAGTTTGATCTTTTCGCTCCCTTAGCTTGGGGAATGTGTTAAAAACCTTTTCCAGATTTGTATTCCGAGCCCCCCGCCCTCTTCTGAAAGAGCCCAGTTCCAAATTTTCCTGTACCGTCATCTGCCGGAAAAGGTTGCGGCCTTCCGGTACATGGATTAAGCCGGCTTTTACAGTCCGATAAGAAGGCCAGTTATGGATGGGTTTGCCTTCAAAAAATATCTTGCCTTTGCTGGGTCGAAGCAGCCCTGAGACGGTTTTCAGGGTAGTGGTTTTTCCTGCTCCATTGGCACCTATTAAGGCGACAATCTGGCCCTCGCTTACCTCCAGGTTTATCCTGCGCAGCACGACCACATCCCCATAACCAGCGCTTAGGTTCTCAATCTTCAACAATTTGATACTCCTCGCCTAAATATGCCTGAATCACGTTTTTGTCATTGGAAATCACCGAAGGTGACCCCTCCGCAATCAATTCTCCATGATGGAGAACCGCGACACGGTCCGAAAGACTCATAATGGCTTTCATCACATGCTCAATCACCAGGATCGTGACCCCTGTTTCTCGGATTTTCCGGATTAGCTTTACCACCTCAAGGCTTTCCGTAGGGGTCAGACCAGCCATCACTTCATCCAATAGCAAAAGCTTGGGTTCAGTCGCCAGGGCTCGGGCTAATTCAAGACGTTTTCGTGCCGAAGTTGTCAGGTTTTGGGCCGGTTCGTCAACATATTGTGCCAGTCCGGTAAAATCCACCATTTCACGTGCCTTTTTTTCCACTATCTCCAAGGACGATTTTCGTAAAAAGGCGCCTACCATGACGTTATCCACGACACTCAGGTTTGCAAATGGTTTTACAATCTGAAATGTCCGCACGATGCCTAGATTGCATACTTTATGCGGGGGCATACCCGTAATATCCTGGCCATTAAACTCAATTTTTCCCTGGGATGGTGGAAAGGTTCCACTGATCATATTAAAAAGGGTCGTTTTTCCGGCACCATTTGGACCAATAAGCCCCAGGATTTCCCCTTCTTGAAGAGTCAAGCTGACCTTGTCAATCGCGAGCAGGCCCCCGAATGATTTTGATAGTCCATTTATTTTGAGCAAAGTCATATTTAATCCCTCAATCGTTCCCGAAGCCGGCGTACGCCCCCCATGATTCCATCGGGGAGAAAAATGATTACCAGTATCAAAATGATGCCGAACAGCATTTCATCTAACCCGGAACGACCCTCAATCATCGCAAGAAAAGGGGGCGGATTCCTCACAAAGTTGCGTGTCATTTCACTTAAGGGTGTGAGAAATAATGCCCCGATGAGCGGCCCCCAAATTGTGCCAACGCCTCCAACAATGGGCCTTAATAATATTTGAATGGAAACCGGGACCCCAAACGCGAGGTCGGGACTGATAAATCTGAAAAACTGGGCGAAAAATGCCCCTCCCATGGCAGTAACTCCGGCGCTGATCACCACTGCAGATGTTTTGTAAAAAAGTAGGTTCACTCCCAGAGCCGCGGCGGCATCTTCATCCTCCCGGATGGCTTGCAGGTAATACCCCAGTTTGCTGTTCACAATGATGATGTTGATAAGTAATCCAAGAATCAGTAGCGCAAGGATCGCAAAATAATAGTTTTGTGGATTCTCATTGAATTGCAGCGCTACCCAGGAATCACCTTCATATAGGGGAAGGGTGATACCAATCGATGTATTGATAAACTCAATTTCAGTGGAGACCAGCCGTAGCATCTCCGCAAAGGCAAAGGTAGCTAACGCAAAATACGGTCCCTTCAAGCCGTAACGGAAAGAAAGAAAACTGGTAGCAAGAGCAAATAGCCCGGCCAGACCCGCTCCGACCAGCATCCCTATCCAGGGGCTGATGGAAAAATCGACTAGAAGAACGGTCGCCGTGTATGCCCCTAGTCCATAATAGGCGGCATGACCAAAGGAGAATTGCCCGGCATAGCCCCCCATAATATTCCAGGCCGTACCCAAAAGCGCCCAATACAAAATAAAGGTGGCAATACTGAGTTGAAAACGGTTGAGTTCAACCAAAAAGGGTAGATTTCCAAGTAGCAAAGCCACTCCAGCCAGGATTATGAAATCCGAGTGGATGTTTCGGAAGCGTGCCATTATTTACTCCCTAATAATCCCTGTGGGCGAAAGAGTAATACTAGAACAAAAACAAGGAATACTCCCAGCAGCTTTGTGGAACTTGGTAAGAAGACAACGGACATCTCCTGAGTCAGGCCGATGAGCAGGCCCCCGAGTAGCGCACCTGGTACGCTGCCCATACCGCCCAAAACGACAATGACGAAGGCTGTAATGTTAAACGTATTTCCAGCGACAGGATCTACAAATAGAAATGGCAATACAAGCGAGGCTGCTGCTCCTACGCAGGCAGTGCCCAGGCCAAATGTGATCAAATTGATGCGGTTTACATCGATTCCCACCAGAGCAGCTCCCTGGCGATCTTGAGCGGTCGCTCGGATCGCTTTGCCCAGGTCTGTGCGTTGTAAAACCAGGTAAAGTGCCAGGGCGAGAAGCAAGGCAAAGACAAAAGCGGCCAACTTCGGCATCGTGATCACCGTACCTAGGAAACGAATAGGGAAATCAATTTCGAAGGGGCCAAAAGATGTGAGCCCGCGTCCATAGTCCAACCGGATCGATCTCGGAGTTCCCGTGAAGGTAATTAACAAAACATTCTGTATCAGAATGGCCAGTCCCAAAGTGAGCAGCAATTGGTTGTGTGCCGGTGCATCTCTGGCGGGATGCATTATCAACCGTTGAACGAGTAATCCAAACAGGAATAAGGCCGGCACTGTGATCAAGATGGATAGATAAGGGTCGATACCGTACCTGTCAAATACCACAAAAGTAATGTACATTCCCACAGTCATCAAAGCCCCGTGGGCGAAGTTGATGATATCGAGGACGCCGAAGATTAGGGTCAGCCCCATCGCAACCAGGCTCAGCACCCCACCTACCAAGATACCTGAAACGGTTGCCTGACGTAATACAACGCCTTTCACCGCCATCCATTCTTGGATGGAGGTCCAGTTGAAAGCCATCAAAGTGATCAAGATGGCGATAACACCGGCTATGAAGTACCGATTCCTGCGCGCGTGATCCATTAAGCCACCTGTATTCCCAAAATCAAACGAAATGGTGAATTGATTTAGCTGAGAGGCGTAACAAATTTTACGCCTCTCAGCTAGCTCTTGGTACCCTCAGCAAAACCTACTGCCCCCAGGAAACACAGGGGAAGATCGGTTCGGCTTCGGCCTGATCCGGGGGCCA
>JBFJON010000163.1:0-4881 GCA_041617575.1 Nitrospirales bacterium
AGTCCGTTAGAGTCACTGGTCTCAGAGGACGCACGCAAGGCATTAGTCGATGCTATTGAACGGTTGCCCGAACGCCAACGCTTGGTCCTGACGCTCTACTATTTTGAAGAATTGACGATGAAAGAAATTGGCGTGATTCTTCATGTCACTGAATCACGCATCTGTCAACTTCATGCCCAATCCATGATTCGGCTGAAAGCGCTTCTTCATACTCGTCTTTCTAGGTGAATGAAGAGGTACGGAATAAAAAGTAAGGAGTAAGGAATGAGGGACCAACCCGTCTGTGTTTCTATTCCTGCGCTATACTCCTAACGTCTCACGCCCTACTCCTTACTCCTCACTCCTCCCTTCCCAATTTTTACATTTTCCTATCCTGCTGCTTGATTTTTGAAGTGAGGACACCGAAGAAAGCAGGAGCATCTTCAGGCCCACTTAGAGTCTTGTTATGAATGTGTTGGAATCAGATAAGACAAGTAAAGTTGTGTGTGATAATTTTTCTCCAAGTGGAAAGGCCTATACGATATTACTCGTGGATGATGAGAAGTTGGGGCGGATGATCGCCAAACGACGTCTCAATAAACTTCATTATCGAATTCTTGAGGCAGAGAATGGCCAGGAAGCTCTTGAAATCCTGCAGCGGGAAAAAGTGGATTTGGTGCTGTCCGATTGGATGATGCCGAAGCTTGATGGTCTAGGTCTTTGTGAGGCGATCAAACAAGACGAAAGATTTCGATCAATCCATTTTATCCTCATGACTGCCTTGGACCAGCCTGCGCAAATTGCTGAAGGTTTGACCCGCGGTGCAGATGATTTTTTGCCGAAATCAGCGTCGGATCAAGAAATCCTTGCACGAGTGGGGGCAGGACTTCGGACTAGGCAATTATTATTAGACCTTGAAGAATCCTATCGTGTGATCACGGAAAAACAAGACCAGCTTGATGCCGAATTGTATTCGGCTTCGGAATTTGTGCGATCGTTGTTGCCCGTGCAAGGAACTGTGGCCCAAGGAATACAGTTGGCATGGGAATTTCTCCCGTCCTCACAGTTAGGCGGTGATTTGTTTCAAGTGGCGAAATGGGGTGATGATCATCTTGGTATCATGGTGTTAGATATGTCTGGACATGGCACGGGACCGGCTTTGCGGGCCGTCTCCTTGGCTATGTGGTTCAAGGGAGCGCACATCGCACGATCCTTTCCCGGGTATGATCCTGGCGAGATTGTGACGCGTCTCAATGCGGAGAATCCGATGACGGATCAGGGAGACTATTTCACGGTTTGGGTGGGCGTCCTTCAATTATCGACCCGTGTTCTGCGCTTTGCCAGTGCCGGCCATCCTGGTTCAATTTTGGTCAGGAACGATGTCGACTCTGTGGTCTTAGGAGGGAAAACATGGCCAACAGGATTTTCACCTGATGAAATTTATCACACCGAATCTATCATCCTGGCCGATAAAAATCGGCTCTATGTATTTAGCGATGGAATTTACGAAGTCGTCAATGGCGAAGACGAAATTTGGGGGAGGCATCGGTTGCAAAAGGCTCTGAAAGGCGTCTACACACGTTCCTTGAAATTGGGGCTCAAGAGCCTTATCCATTCTAGTCGGTCGTGGCAAGTCGATGGCATTTTTGGAGATGACGTGGCCTTAATCGGGATAGAATTGAATGAGAAATCTTAGGAAGAAGACTGATGAGTAAAGAGCAACCACGTATTCTGATCGTCGATGATGATGATCTGAATCTGGACGTATTGATCGAATGTCTGAAGGATGAGCCCTATGAATTGGTCCAGGCGCACGATGGTGTTCAAGCCCTAGAACTTTTAGGAAATGATAGAAAAGGGTTTGAGGCCATGGTTCTGGATCGCATGATGCCAGGAATGAACGGCCTCGAAGTGATGACTCAATTGAAGGCCCATGAAAACTTTAAATGGATTCCGGTGGTGATGCAGACCTCTGCGGCCTCGCCTAGCGAGATATGCGAGGGCATGGAAGCCGGAGTCTTTTTTTACCTGACGAAGCCGTATGATCAAAAGGTCTTAATACGCATGGTGAGTGCGGCGGTGGAGGAAGGGCTAAAATGGCAGAGCCTCGCGCTCAATTTGCGGGTTCAGGTCAAGACCATCGGCTGTTTGCAACAAGGACGGTTTCGAGTTCAAACGATTGAGGAGGCCTACGATTTAGCTCTTTTGGTAGCCCAAGCCTGTCCGAATCCTGAAAAAGTAGCGTTTGGCCTTAACGAATTGATCGTGAATGGCGTGGAGCATGGCAATTTACAAATTGGTTACGAAGAAAAAACCAAGCTCCAAGAAAACGATCAGTGGGAAGATGAAATTGTTCGCCGTCAAATATCGCCTGAGCATGCCCACAAATTTGTAGAAGTCACGTTTGACCGCCATCTCGATCGGATTCAGTTGACCGTGACCGATCAGGGTTTAGGATTTAATTGGAGTGACTATCAAGAAATTAAACCGGAGCGACTGTTAGAAAGTCATGGACGGGGTATCGCCATGGCTAAAGCCCTGAGTTTTGATCATTTAGAGTATGTAGGGACTGGAAACCGGGTATTCTGTGTTGTGAGGCTGGATGCAGGGGAAGAGTCAAAGATTCCCGTGGCCGTTGAGTCTTTCAATATAGACAATCTTTAATCGCAATTTCTTCATTCAGTAAACACCCCACTTAGTCGAGACGTATGACAACACAAACGTGGCTGGGCCCGAGGAAAGAATCCAATACTTCTTTCAGTGATCCTCCTATCGTATTAAATTGGGCTTGTCCCGCCTCCAAGTTCTGACCAGACTAAGAGGTATCAGGAGTAGGGGTGTGAGTCATGCCTTTGAGGTGTGTTGATGAAGAGTCAACCATGAAAGTATTTATTAATTATGGGCAAATGCGAGTCATGAGGGGAAAATAGATAACACTCCCCCACGGTTTCTTATACTTTGGTAATAGAACAAGGCAAGGAAGAAATTCAATATAGGACTAAACAAGAAAATAGCGTGGACGGCTTTTAAGCCATCCACGCTATCAATAAAACGTTGTCACCCTTAATGGAAGATTTATTTCATTCTGACAACAATAGCCCCCATGAAATCGCCCAATTTCCAGTCTTTCTTAGTTGTTTTGGGATGCTTGTTATGGCAATCTGCACAAGCTTGAACAATGGCATGATCCGCAGACATACCAATGGTCATGCCCCCATCTTCTCCAGTCACCACTTTTTTCCCACCCGCGAGATCAGCTAACATTTCCTTTTCTTTTGGACTCTTGGCGGCATTGGAAGCATAGAGTGGATCGGTCCCGACTAACGAGAGTTCAAATTCTTGGATACCCGCACCTAACTCTTTGATAAATTGGGCGGGAAGCATCAACGCATGATCATCTTTCGTCCAATCTTCACTTAATGTCATACCACCCTTTTTGGCATCTGCAATAATCTTTTTCACATACACAGTCCGAGCAGCTTTTGCAGTGGCCAAAACGTACTCTGCGGCTTTAGCCTTGGATATGTCTGCAGCTTGCCCGGCTGGCAAGACTATGAATAGACCAATCACAAAGACCCCAAACATTGTCGAGATTGCGACCCACCTTCTCATAGAGCCCTCCCTCTGGTAAGTGTTTAAAAAGTTAGTGAAAACAACCATCTTGGTTCTGGGGGATGGGAAGTTTAGCCGACATTACCTGGAACAGTCAACTCAATGCATTGTTCTAAAGTTTTCTGGTTAGGTTTAGGTTAAATGGGAATAAATATGTAACAAGGGAGAAAAGAATAGTCACAAGAAAGAGGCAGAAAAAGAAGTGAAACAAGAACGTTTCAGGAAAACGTTGGATGATCGGTGGAATGAACTCGGCGTGTATGAAGGTGGCAGCCGGTGAATCGGCATCGACCGGAGGTAAATCCTATATTCCAGCTAATGATTGCACGGTATACGGGAGCCAATTGTTTAGGCGTGGTTTTGATAGGAATGCGGAATGAGGGTGCCGTGGGCATATTGGTCATGAAAAAAACTGGGGTCGTTATTCTTATGCAGGACGAGGCTTCATGTTTGGCGCTTGGTGTGCCAAAAAGGCGATCATAGCTGGAAGAGCAGATAAAATACTTCCCTCTCCGACATTCCCACGGCAATTCTTGCCCACCCGACAATGCTCTCAAAGCGAATTTAGGCGGGTGAGAGTGAACAATAATGGTTTGGTGGGAACGTGGTGATATAGGTGGATTGGGAAAATGTGAGCGTATACGGGTTGGTGCTGCGTTATGGAACAGTGCTGTCTGAACAAACACCGTGCCTGGGGTTTCTGCATCTGAATGGGGGGTAAGGTGGGTTCATCATCGAGGCGCAATGGCTGGCGAGACGGTCCGATCCACAGAAATTTGCGGTACTATTCACGGAATAGATCGACAATGAGAGTACCCACCACCTAATCACTTTTTTACTCCGCCCTTCCCTTAACTCTTATTGAATAACAACCGATATGCAGGGCAGGACTTTTATAATTATACAAACTGCGAGTCATAGCCACGGCTGGTGCGTTCTGCTATGAATGAAGGAAGGAGGAGGTGCATGAATATCACACAAGACACAGTTGATGGCAACACGATTCTTCAGTTGGACGGGCGGTTTGATTTTGGCGTGCGAAAAACCTTTAAAGATGCGGTGGATGGAGTTTCTGTAGAGGGAAGTTCTGTTGTATTGGATTTGGAAAAGGTGACGTTTGTGGATAGTTCGGCCTTAGGCCTTTTGGTGATTTGTCATCAAAATCTCAAGAATAAAACTGTTTCGTTCTACTTGGTGAATCCGCAACCCTATGTAAAGCAGGTCTTAGATTTGGCCAATATAGGGAAAATGATTCCCATTTATCAGACACTGGCAGAGGTTCCTAAGGGC
>JBFJON010000164.1:0-4873 GCA_041617575.1 Nitrospirales bacterium
ACACAAGACGGTATCGAGCCGTTCTTTAGATTCAGGGGCCGAGCATCCCCCCAAAAACCAGAATGCCAATATAAGTCCGGAGAGAGATGAAAAGCGAGAAAGCATAGTGTGGAATTTTTTGATGGCTTGCTCGAGTCAGACCTTTTAGACTTATTAGACGGAGTGAAAAAAGCAGTACCTCTTAATTTATGAATAAGTATTGTACTGTTTCGGAAGGCTTAGGGAAATACTGGGGGTAATTTGGAAAGTGCCATGATTGTTTTCCTCTTGTTGCTATAGAAGAAGGGATCGATGCCTTCATGAAAAAAGAGAAGCCAGGCAGCCCGCCTCCAAAAGTGCTTCGGAATGTGAAGTCCTTTAAGAAACCGACTCACCTGCGAATTGTTAAAAGTCCGAGAAAAGTCTTTAAAGAATTGAAGTTGTTTGCGACAGATGTCGATGGCGTGCTGACAGATGCCGGTATGTACTATGGAGAGTCAGGGGAGGAACTAAAAAAATTTCATACTCGCGATGGAATGGGAATCAAACTGTTGCAAGCCGAGGGCGTAATCACGGCCATTATTACGATGGAACAAACTAAGATTGTGACTCGCCGTGCAAAAAAACTGGGTATTACGGAAGTCTTTCAAGGAGCAAAGGATAAGGTATCCGTTCTAACTTACCTTTCTGAAAAATACGGGATTCCATTCGGGCAGATGGCCTATATGGGTGATGACGTAAACGACGTGGCCGCTTTGCAGACTACTGGGTATGCCGCAGCTCCGGCGGATTGTGCCACCCAGGTTCGTCAAGTTGTCCATTATATTTGTCAAAAAAATGGAGGAGAAGGGGCGGTTCGAGAAGTTATTGATATGATTTTGGCAGCAAGACATCATCAGTAGAAGGATTTTGGGGATATTTTTAGTTGGATGGGAGAAATTCGACGAAATCGAATAATTAAACTTGAATTTCGTTACACAATGTGGGTTAAGCTGATCTTATGAATAATGGGTAAGGTAAAAACAAAGGGCAATTCATGAAAGAGCATGTGTATGGAGTAATTCTAGCTGGAGGAAGTGGGACTCGGTTTTGGCCCTTGAGTCGTGAACGATTTCCGAAGCAATTGTTGCGCATTATCGGGGAAGGGACCTTGTTGCAACAGACCTTTGAACGGCTGATGCAACATATTTCTGCCAACCAAATGATGATTGTGACGAACGAAGGTCAAGCTGAGTCTATCAGACTTCAATTGAATGAATGGAAAGATGATCTAGCTGACAAAATCATCCTTGAACCGGAGGGAAGAAATACGGCGCCAGCCATTGCCCTAACAGCGTTACAACTCATGCACCGGGACCCGGAAGCTGTGATGGTCGTTGTTCCGGCAGATCATGTCGTCAAGGCTGCAAAAAAATTCATGATGGCTGTGCAATTTGCCACGAAATTAGCAGAGCAAGGTCATTTGGTGACGTTCGGTATTCATCCGTCACGACCGGAAACCGGATATGGGTATATCCAACCAAACACACGCAGACGATTGGGAAAACAAGGAATGTTTGCTGGGTATTCAGTGGCCCGGTTCGTAGAAAAACCCAACCTTCCCACTGCCAAACGATATTATCGGTCTGGGAATTATTTTTGGAATAGCGGAATTTTTGTCTGGAAAGCCTCGGCCATTCTCGAAGAATTGGCTTTGCATCAACCAACTTTATCAAAACTTATGAAAGGCCTTGAACGACGGGTAGGAACACCGAAATTTCCGGCGTACCTTCGAAAAGCCTATGCAAAAATGCCATCTCTCTCGATTGATCATGCGGTGATGGAACATTCGGCTCGCAGTGTCGTTGTGCCGGTAGATTTTGGGTGGTCGGATGTGGGGAGTTGGGGAAGTCTGGAAGAGGTTGCTCCACTTGATAAAGCTGGGAACGTTCGAAATGGCAATATTATGGATATAGGTAGCCATAATTCAGTTTTGTTTGCCGACCGGCGGGTGGTTGCGACCATCGGGCTGGACAATATGGTTGTGGTAGATACGCCCGATGCGACACTTGTTTGCCCGAAAGATCGGGCTCAAGATGTCAAAGCGATTGTCCATCTCCTCAAAAAACAAAAAGCCCCTGAACATTTGGAGCACCGAACAGTTCATCGTCCTTGGGGAGCCTACACAGTCTTGGAAGAAGGACTGGGTTATAAAGTGAAGCGTATTGAAGTCGTCCCCGGAAAACGGCTGTCCTTGCAACTGCATCATCAACGAAGTGAACATTGGGTGGTAATTGCCGGGACTGCGCGGGTGACTCGTGGTGAGGAAGTCTATGATTTACAACCTGGGATGAGTACGGGGATTCCCAAAGAAACGCCCCACCGATTAGAAAACCCTGGGCAAGGACTGCTAGAAATTATTGAAATTCAAAATGGCCCGTATTTAGGTGAAGACGACATAGTGCGCCTGAAGGATGATTTTGGCCGTTTGAAACCAGTTAGGTAAGCCACTTGCTTGAAATAAGAATCTGAAAGGAAGAAGGATGGGTATTTTTCGAGAATATGATATTCGTGGGATTGTGGAAGAGGACCTGACCCCTGATGTCGTGGAGAAAATTGGGCGAGCCTATGCAACATTAGCTCGAAAACGGGGTGTCAAACGAATCACAGTTGGTCGTGACGGTCGATTAACGTCTCCAGATCTTCGAGATCAATTAATTACTGGACTGACCGGTGCGGGTGCCAACGTCGTGGATTTAGGGTTGTGTGCCACTCCATTGTTGTACTTTTCTTTGTTTCATTGTGACGTCGATGGAGGCATTATGATCACCGGGAGTCATAATGCCGCTGAATATAATGGCTTCAAAATGTGTGTTGGGAAAGAAGCGCTGTATGGGGATAATGTCCAGCGCGTACGGCAAATTTTCGACAATGAGCAATTTGCTACTGGGAAGGGAACGGTTATTGAACAGCCTATTATTCCGGAGTATTTGTCATTTTTGAAGGAGCAGTTTTCATCTGTGCGGGCTGACGGTCTTCGGGTTGTGATTGATTGTGGAAATGGAGCGGCTTCCCTTGTTGCAAAAGATGCGCTTGAACAATTGGGATGTCAGGTGACTGGGTTGTATTGTGAGCTGGATGGCCATTTTCCCAACCATCACCCAGATCCGACGGTTGTTGAGAATCTGACCGATTTGATTGGCAAGGTGAATGAGATTAAGGCTCATGTTGGCATTGGGTATGACGGCGATGCAGACAGAATCGGCGTGATTGATGAGCAGGGCGCGATTTTATGGGGTGATCGCTTGCTGCTGTTGTTTGCGCGAGATGTTTTAGAAAAACTTCCAGGGAGTACATTTATTTCTGAGGTCAAAGCCTCACAAGTCTTCTATGACGATATTCCGAAACGCGGGGGGCGTGCCATCATGTGGAAGACTGGACATTCGATTATTAAAGCCAAAATGATAGAGGAGAAGGCCGTGTTGGCGGGGGAAATGTCAGGTCATGTGTTTTTTGCCGATCGGTATTATGGCTATGATGATGCCATCTATGCGTCCTGCCGGCTTATTGAAATACTTGTCAAACAACAAAAGCCGCTTTCGAGTCTTTTGTCTGATGTTCCTGCCACGGTTGTCACTCCAGAAATTCGTGTGGACTGCTCTGATGATCAGAAGTTTCAGCTTGTAGCAGCAGTGACCCAACGCCTTCAGGAAATTGCGGCAATACAAGATCAAACTACGGCAGATTTGCCAATTCGAGAGTTGATTACGATTGACGGAATTCGTGTGCGCTTTGATCACGGTTGGGGCCTGATTCGGGCTTCAAACACGCAGCCTGCCCTCGTCTTACGGTTCGAAGCGTCGTCTCAGGTGCAATTATCTCAGATTCGTGAGTATCTGGAATCTCAACTTGCTGATGTCAGTCATACTCTCACCAGCTAAATCCCTCAAGAGTTTTTGTTTCCTCTCTGTTTGAACTCCTATTTTTTTCTGTCCACGTTTTGAAAAGGTGATGGATCTGAATGGCCGAATGATGTGATTTCTGTCACATCTTGAGTGGTGTTTGTCACCCTAGTTTAAGAGAAGGCTTCCCTCTCACGCTTCGTTTCTTGTCCCAAGAATTTTTCCTAACGTATGATTGCTCCTTAATCTCAAAAGGCCTATAATGGAATCTTCTCCCACCAGGGATGGATTTCCTAGGGATGATTCCGCCGCTTTCTCAATCTTTCAAAACCCTTTCCGAACAATTTCCTCCCTTTGGATGGAAGGAACAGATTTTTTTCATATTATGATGACATATGTGAGTTCTAAGATGAGGGAAGAATTAGGCACAGATGGGGAAAGCCGCGAATAGGGTAATGAGAAAATACGATTTTCTGGAACACCAGAAAATACCGGTCATCTTCGTGTGGCTAATTATTGGCAATACAACCAATTATTTCTCCCCAACTCATTGACGTGATGCCCGTAATAATGAAGCGTGTTTTATGGAATGTTCCTAGTGGGGGCGATGTACTAAAGGCGGAAGATTGTCTTCTGTCTGAATGGCAAAACTAAGAGAAGGAGAACTCGTATGGTGCTACGAGCCATGTTCCTTGTCGTCGGGATAATGTTGGGTATGTCCTTGGGGTGGAGTCTCTCGGATGGCCAAACCGAAACTCTGGGAATTGGCGCCCTCATTGGAGCTGTGGTTGGAGTCTGTATTCTTGTTGTTGAGCAACGATTACAGTCTGTTCCTTTACCAGTGGCTCTATGGGGCGGTGTGGGATTGGTGCTCAGCTTTCTGATTGCTGGATTAATCGGTCTCTTGACTGGCCTAGTTGAAAGTTCTGAACATTCCGTGTTCTCTCTGTTGGCTACGTTGCTCTTATTTCTAGGGCTGCCCTATTGGGGGCTAAGCATGGGGACACGATTTG
>JBFJON010000165.1:0-4854 GCA_041617575.1 Nitrospirales bacterium
CTTTGTTCCGCTTGACATCACCGACCAACATAAGATGATGGAGTCTTCGAATTTCCGAGGGAAGTCTGGAGAACGCTTCTATAAGATTCTTGACGTTTTTTGATGGATCCGTCCCCGCGACACAGAGCACATACGGCATAAAATCAAAGCGTTCCGTCTGCGATTGCGGAGAAGGAGAAAAATGTTCTAAATCCACTCCCTGATAAATCACGGTAATTCGATCGTCAGAAATCCCTAACTGTGCTATCAAATCTCGGCGAGAACATTCAGAGACGGTCACGACATGATCGATTTTTTGAAGAGGATGCGGAGCAATAATGTTCTTGAATGCTTGCTTCCAACTCGGACGAATTGACTTGGGGGGAAACAGGAGCGGCTTGGCATCATGTAACGTGACGACGAATTTTCCCCGCTTCATTCCAATACACGAATCATAGGGAAAATGGAGAAGATCATAATTTCCCACTACAAGTGGGGCCAGTTGCTCCCAAACTCGCCGCTTAAAAACAGGAAGGCGAATCAGCCGATACCGAACGTTTGGCCATGGCTGAAAATCATGGGATCCTTCCGGGATCAAAATTTCATACTGATTGATGTGATCGACTCGTGCAAGATTTTCAATAAGATGATAGGTATATCTCCCAATACCCACATTCCTATTCTTTAAATGCCAAGCCGAAATGACAATCTTCACATGAATTCTTGAGGATGAATAGCTATCGAGTTCAACACGGCCATCATATGAGATTAATCCACTCGGCAGATCACATAGTAATTTTTAGTAGAACGCTTCACATCACATATTATCTGAGGAACAGCGCAATTCAAACAGCTTGGCATATTTCCCAAAGGTATACATGCTAGCGAACCCGGCATAAATCATCCCCCGGATACCATCTCTGAAACCTTGTTTCAGACAATATTTTTTAATAAATGTCACCAAAGGATTCAGTAGTAGATGCCACCAATGGACCGTTGCCGTAGATTTGGCTTGTTCATTGGCAGCCAGAATAATATATAAAGAGAATTTCCTGAAATGATTCACGATCCGTCTCTCCGTATAATGCTCAAGATGTCCTTCCAGATTCCCGATGGGACCCTCTACGATTAAGTTCTCATGAATCTCAACATTATTGTAGGTCGCTTTTCCTTTTTGAAAAAGCCGGATCTGTAGATCTGGATATGCTCCGCCCCATCTGACCCATTCACCATAAAACATATTTCGACGAGGAACACAAAATGCTACAGGATCACTACTCGTCAAAATTGCTAATCGAGCCTGAATTTCCTTGGCCAATTCAGGAGAAACTCGCTCATCCGCATCAAGAATCAGTATCCAATCCCCTGTGGCCTGTAAAATGCCAAAGTTTTTTTGTGGCCCATAACCTTCCCACTGCCTGACGATAACTAAAGGGGTATAATGACGGGCAAGCTCTGCGGTTTGATCTGTACTTTCGGCATCGACCACCACGATCTGGTCCACCCATCTTACACTCTGAAGACAGTCATCAATATTCCTTTCTTCATTCTTCGTAATAATAACCGTTGAAATCGAAAAGCCGTTCATTTGTTCATCAACCCCTGGCTAATTCAACCACCAACTTCGGAAACCCAGCAATTGGGAAAGGGCTGCAAAAACCGGCACAAATCTTCAAAGGCTCCCATCCCATCAGCGATTTCCATGCAGAGTGGGTGGACTAAAAGGGTGGCAGAACCGTTTGCTTTAGTTATAGTTTGGACCTTATTTTGAGCCAGTTCAACCCACTCGGTGATTGAGACGCGTCCCTCAAGTCTAGCTGGTTTGGTCTTGCCATTTTGATATTTGCCATGCAGGAGGTGCTCATGGTCCGGTTGGACATTTATCGGCAACGACCTGATAGCTGGAGAAAGTGGTTCCCAAGATAATTTCATAGGATTCACTTCATCTGACACCCATTGAATCGCAGCTGATTCCAGTAACCTAGAAGTATCTGCTGTCTGAATATAACTATGGTTCCGCCAAACAGAAATCCGCTTTCCTGTGACAGACTGAATGCTTTCAATGGTCTTTGCAATATCACCCCTTTGATGCACCTCTCTACCCCACGGAGTCCCGTAAATTTTCTTATAGATTCTGGACCAAGGGTCTCGAAAAGCAGCAAACGTATGTCCTCCAATTTCACAATGAGGCATATCGGCTATTCGTTTCATGGCACTTGGTTCTTCAAGACAGGCTTTGCCAGTAAAGAATAAGGTAATACGAATACCATAGCGTGCCGCGATATTCGCATACTTTGTCGCTAGCTCCACTTCTGAAAATGGGGAGAAAGACGTATCGGTCCCTCGATAGGAACGCTGATGTACATCTCCCGTCAAGCAAACCATAAATCCTTCTTAAACTCAGCTGCCTAGAAACACAATCAGTCTCCTCATAGAAAATCTCACGCAGCTTGGTTTTCCCTCTTTTCCCATAGAGAAGAATAGAGTTGTTCGGTTTTCTCCACCATGGCTTCCATTGAATAGTCCTGCTTAATAACCCGACGCCCTGCTTGCCCCAGAACTTTTCCTTGATCGGGATTACGAAATAACGACCCAACTTTATCGGCGAGCGCGACAGGATCCCGTGGGGAGACCAAGAATCCTGTTTGACCATCCTGAACGATTTCTGGCACCCCCCCCACAGCAGAAGCGACCACGGCTCGTTCCATGGCCAACGCCTGGAGTAAAGACTGAGGCATCCCTTCTTCGAATGACGATAAGACAAACACATCCATGACATTTAACAACTCTGGAATATCCTCTCGAAATCCAGCAAATACGACGGCCCCATCTAATTTTTGTTGACGGACTTGTTTAAGAAGGTTTTGGTGTTCTTGGCCAGTTCCCACAATCAGGCAACATACCCGAGAAAACTCTTTTCGTAACAAGGAAATGGCATCGATTAAGATATCCAGTCCTTTTTCAGGACGTAGAAAGGAAACAGTTCCCACTACAGGTTGCCCAACCTGAATGCCCAAGGCCTCTTTCAATGCCACATCTAAAGGCTCAGAGTGGAACCGCTTCATATCCACTCCGGTTGGAATGGAAACCACCGCATCAGGGTGAAGGCGATTTTGATCGATTAACTGTTGACGCACCGCTTCACTCGTCGTCGTCACAACATGAGGCAGAAAACGATACAACACATCATGCCGAAAGGATACCGAAACAGGGGTACTCTTATGACGAGTCCTCACAATGACTGGTCGATAAGAGGAGAGTCGCCCTGCCAGAGATGCCGTCCAGCTATCCTGTGAACCATGTGTATGAACAATTTGAATCTTATGTTTCACAAGCAACTTAAGAAACAACGGCACCAATCTTCCCCATCCACTTATCCCCACTGGAATGGCTTCACAATGAATGCCTTCTTGCTTCGCCAATCTGGTCAATTGACTTTTTCCTGGTGCAGCAATAACCACCTGATGCCCTTGAAGACCCATCGCTTTGGCTTCCGACAATACTCGATATTCCTGTCCTCCTAGCCCATGGGAAGACTCAGTGTGCAAAATACGAAATTTTTTCATACAATTAGAATCCCAACGATTGTGATGGGCTTTTCTAAATACATTTTTTGAAAATGGAAAGGCCCTCGCTCAAACTTTTCCTTGAAGTTCCCACAACTTGGCGTATTTCACAAAAGTATAATACGCATACAGGATTGAAAGGATGAGCCCAGGCTTTCGATCCAGGATACCCCCACGAAACACAAACATTTTCATAAACGTAAACAACGGGTGGGATATCAGATGATGAGCACGAAAACGTCGCCCTTGCTGATGCATCACTTCAGCCCTCAAGGTTGAATATCGATCCATTTTTGAAAAGTATTGCTCGATAGTTCGAAAGGGAATTTGCTCAACATGGGACTGAAGGTAACCAGCTTGGCCACTTAATTGAAACCCCTCGTGTACCAGATCCTCTCGATAATGCATATGGGCCTTATGAAATAATTGCGGTTGACGATAGTCGGGATACCACCCACCATGCTTGATCCAATGTCCCAGAAAATAATTCCGGCGAGGCACAAAATAGGCCCGCTTTTCAGGGTCTTGTGCTAACAGATTTTCGATTTCTTGCTGAACTTCCAATGTCGCCCATTCATCAGTATCCAGACTAAAAATCCAATCATTTTTCGCATGCGTTATGGCCTGATTTCTCAATGCGCCAAATCCTTGAAACGGATAATGAAAGACCTTTTCCGTATATTCCAAGCAAATTTCAGTTGTTCCATCTGTACTATGCGAATCGATTACCACAATTTCATCGACCCAATGTAAACTATCCAAACACCGTCGCATATTTGGTGCATCGTTATAAGCAATCACCACCGCCGAAAGTTTCCATCGAGAATATTGCTTATCCACAATCTACCCGAATCAAAAAACCACCCAAACTTACTGATTTCCCCATTCCTTTTCCATGAACCGGAACGATCATCAGTTGTGAGGCAACATCATTTCTTGCATGGCCTCCAAAACAGAACTGACAGAAATGGTATGCAAACATTCCAAATAGATGGGATTCCGACAGGTTCGTTGGCCGCAGGGGCTACATGGCAATTCAGTCCGTCGGACAGAATGCCCTGTGAACGGATAGGGACCGGTAGCTTGAGGTTCCGTTGGACCAAAGATCGCCAAAACCGGCGTTTCTACTCCCGAAGCTAAATGAATAAGTGAAGAATCATTGCCAACAACCAGCTTCATCCTCCGCAACAATGCAGGCAATTGACGTAGCGAGAGTTTCCCTACCAAATTGACCAGGCCTTGAGATTGCAGCCTACGAAATGCATTTGCAGAAGCTAATTCCAAGGGTCCACCTAAGACCACCACACGA
>JBFJON010000166.1:0-4844 GCA_041617575.1 Nitrospirales bacterium
AAGGCCGGGGAAACAGCCCTGGCCAGTTTTCGAAATCGACGGATCGGATTTGTGTTTCAGTTTCATCATCTCCTTCCGGAATTCACCGCCTTGGAAAACGCCTATCTTCCAGCTCTCATCCAAAAAATTCCCAAGCCCACCGCCATCGAAACAGCAACAGCGCTGTTATCCGAAGTAGGGTTATCGCATCGTTTACACCACAAACCCGGGGAGTTGTCGGGAGGAGAACAACAGCGTGTCGCCGTGGCCCGGGCACTCATCCGCCAACCAGACCTTGTCCTAGCAGACGAACCCACAGGTAATTTGGACACACAGACTGGAGACGAACTATTCAAGTTGTTAAGAAAGTTAAATGAGACACATGGGACCGCGTTTATCATCGTTACCCACAATGAAAAACTCTCTCATCAGACCGATCGCTTGATCCACTTACAGGATGGCCAAATTCTCGAAGACCGCTGCTTAAAAGAAACCTCCCGTTCGTTAGAATTCAAATAAACCCACGACAAAAAAGGGACGTTCATATTCAATGAACGTCCCTTTTCGAAGTAACAAGCGTTATAAACGCTATGATATTTAAACGTACAAATAGTCTTTTCCCCTCACCCTACCTTTAGTCCCTCTTCGGAACTACACCCCTAAGGGGCGAGGGAAATTGGAATGATGATCACACTCATTCTTATGGAGAGGCGGTGATACGTCCTTTGATCTCATCAAACGTGGCCTTGGGAATCACATTTTTTGCCACCAATTCCCCACGCAAACGATACGGGCGGTTGGACACCACTTCTTCAGCCACTTCTCGGCTCAACCCCAAGGTTAAAACGAGATCACTGACTGAGGCCTTATTGATATTCACCAAATCTCCTCCAACTGTGGGAAGTGTTGGTAGAGTGGCAATTCTCGGCGCCTGAGGTTTAGAAGGCATGACAGCCGTTGATGGCGCAGGGGAAGAAAGATTTGGCTTTGGGGCCGCAGCATTGGAAGTCCTAGACGTTGATGACATTCCGTCTCCAGTTGCCCCTCCCATGGTCGATTCGGAGGAACCATGCGAATCTTTGAGTTCCTTTTTATACCGCAAGACGGTCTTTTTGAGAGTATTGTTTTGTGCCTTAATTTTTTGATATTGAGCGCTAATCACCCTCAATTTAGAAATGAGTTGGGCCTTTTCCTGATCAAGCTCCCGTTCACGGGTTTCCAGCAAGGTACGTTCGTTCTTACGCCCTTCCTTAATACGTTGAACCTCCGTGGTCATCATCTCTAAATCAGTGGAAATCTTTTCGTTCAACCCTTTAAGGTTCCGAATTTGTTCCTCGAGCGCTTCCTGATGCATTCGGCCCTTTTCCAATTCAGCTTTGGCTGACTCCATATCAGATACGGCACCCTCATATTTGGTTTTCGACACTACGCAACCTGATAGACCCACTATCAGCATTAAAGCCATCGCTACCCACCGTGTCATATCCACCTCCTCGTCCCTGCTAAAAAGAATAGTCATCCGTGAAAACTCCTTCTTTCCCTTCTAGTATCCTACACTTTCGCTCATAAGAAAAGGATGTATGGCATCTGCAAGGTTCTGTCAAGCCAATTGATGACACAAAGAGGGAAACGCCAGAGGTCAGGAAACAGGACCACGTCTTTCTCCTCACTGCTGACTTCTTACTTTTCACTTTCTACCGCTCCACATACCATTGAGGTTGTCGGTCCTTGAGTAGATCATTATACGGATTGATGCGCTTATCACGAGCCTGAGTGATATCAATATCATGTGTGAACAATTCCGGTTCTTTTTGTGACGCGCGATGTAAGATTTGCCCATTGGGGGCGACGATTTCGCTGAGGCCAATGAACGACAAAGCCGATTTGTTCCCTCGTTGTTCCCGCCCCACGCGATTGGCAGTAATGGCAAACACTCCGTTTTCTATGCACCGGGTGACCATGGCATCAGGACAATAGGGTAACACCAGATTACTGGGATGACAGAGAATATCGGCACCCTTAAGGGCTAAGGTTCTCGCCGCTTCCGGATAAAACCAATCGAAGCAGACCAAGAGTCCGATTTTCGCAATTTCGATATCCCAGACATGAAATCCAGTATTACCTGGAGAAAACCAGAGTGTCTCTTCAAAAAATAAATGAGTTTTGCGATAAGTCCCGATATACCCTTTCCGACCGATTAAGACTGCGGAGTTATATAAACAGTCTTGAGCACGCTCCGCCAACCCCACCACGACATAGAGTTCACGACCTTGAATCGCCTGCTCCAGTTGCTGAAACACTGTCCCCGTGGGAACTTCTTCTGCCAATTCCCAGGCTTCTTCTTTGGAAAGAAATTGATACCCTGACAGTGCCAATTCGGGAAAAACTAAGAGATGTCCATGGAAAGAATTAATGGCTTGTACTATCGATTCCAGATTACGTTGGGTTTCCCCAAATTGCGGGGCAAATTGGAAAAATCCTACATTCATGATCGCACCAGATTCATTCACAAAAAAAGCGGGTAGAGTTTCCCCTACCCGCTTTTTGGAGAATGTTCAAAGCCAATGATTAATGAACCTCTTTCAAATGCATGACAGCACTGTTGGCATGTTTTGTCCCAACTTCCGCATGACCTTGTTTGCCATGATCAATAGCTTCCATTAACTCATGCACACCTTCATCCAAATGAGGATTTTTCACCTCTTTTTGGGCAGCTTGGGCATGCGTCAACGCTTCTTGAGCATGCTCCACCAACGCATCGGCATGGCCCAAGCCACCATGCTCAGCAGCACCCTCTGCATGAGCTATGGCCTCAGCCACATGAGGGTTCCCACCGGCCATGGCTACTGCTCCCCCCATACCTACGGTGAGTAATGTGAGCATGCTCAACAGGCCTATTCCTTTGACCAACTTTCCAATACGCATCCCTGACCTCCTTTATGAAAATAGTGAAAAATCCACCCACTCCGCGTTACACTTACTCTGTTATCCTCTCATGCTGTCCCAACAAGATCAAGATGGTTTAGTCTGTGGGGGATTCGTCACCTTGTGTAATAGCTTGACGTCTTTCTCCGCCGGTGCGGCAAAATCCCGGGACCATTCCCACCACGAACCGGGATACGTCTTCACCTTGTCATATCCCACATACCGAAGCAAAGAGTACACCCAGGCAGCTCTGACGCCACCAAGACAATAGGTGATAATTTCGTGGTCTTCTCGCAGACCATGGTCTTCAAAGATATTTCTTACCTGTTCAGGAGGTTTGACGGTCGCATTCGGCTGTAAAAACTGGTTCCAGGGAATATTGATGGCCGATGGAATATGCCCTGGCCGTGGCAAGCCAGCAATCTCCTTCCCGGCATATTCTTCAACGCTACGAGCATCCAGAATCACCGTATTGGAATGTTGACCTTTCACCAATTTTTTTAACGCATCTTTGTAGACAATGAGTTCGGGATGTGCACTCACCGTAAAATCACCCGTTGGGGGTTTCACCGCATCGTGTTCAAAACGCCGTTGTTCCGCGACCCATTTTACCCAGCCCCCATCCAAAATACGAACACTTGGATGCCCTAAATACTGAAGCATCCAAAACATCCGCCCTTCATCACCCCAATTATCGAAAGGATTGGAATAAATCACCACATCACTAGCCTGGTTGATGCCCAATGCCCGAAGCCTCTTTTCCAATTGGGACAAATCCGGATTCAAAACACCTTTGGACATCGCTGAAGGATCGCTGTATTCATGCCAGGTACTATTCACCGCTCCTGGGATGTGGGAGGAATAGGCGGCAGGCCCACGGACATCAATGAGCATCAAGTCTTCGCGCCCCAAATTTTGAGACAACGTTTCCGTATCAATAAAAAAATCTTTCGTCGCAATCATAACCTTTATCCCTTTACTGAATGAAGTGAAGACATCCTTGTCGGTTTGTCAGAGGAACCGCCGTCAGAAGGTGGCGTACAGCCCACTCGCGGATCAATCTCTTGGTCATCTAACGCCGCAGCCAAGGTCGGACCTAATGGAAACTCTCGCTCATAAATCGTAAACACATACGGATCATCTGCGGTAAGATTGTAATCATCCTTCAGCATCTGATGTTGGTCATCCGTCAAAATATGATACCGAATTCGGGCCTGCAGGCTCCACCCTTTTTCTCCTTCAGGCACTTCATATCCAAACGTATAATCCCGGCTGGCTAACGGCAACAGACGGTTATCATAGACCTCAACAATAACCGGCTGCCAGAGAATCCAACGCCCCATGGTATCGGCTTGTTGATGCACCACCGTTCCCTGTGAATCACGCACAAAGAATTCGACCGTAAAGTGCCGATCAGGATCCCCGGTCGGAATCTTATGCCCCCCTCCAGCATTAATCAGTGTCAGCGTCAAGGTCACATCCTCACCCGGTTGCGGTTCTGGAGGATCAGCCTGGACCTGCACCGCCACCGCCCGCTTAATCATATCGGGATCATGCCCACCGCGCCAGAGATGGCGACGGCCGAATCGAATGGGACTATCCTTGGCAACGGGCCGCTGAACGCCCGGCATATGACAATTTTGACAAATGAGGCCCTTCTCCTTCATGAAAAACTCCCCTTCATACTCGGAGAAGGTTCCACATGGACCGTCGGCATAAAACTGCGTGGGACCGGAGGCCACGCTATGGCAGCGGTAACAGACCTGTGTGGTGCGAAAAGAAGGATCGAATTGTGTCGGATGGGGGGCCGCGGAGTCATCATAAGGACCGAGAATTTTCCCATCTCGAACATGACAGGCCGCACAGGTGACCCCTTCCTGTTGATACTCCGGGTCGTACCGATGATTGGGAATTTCAAACGCCTTCTCCACTCGTCCACG
>JBFJON010000167.1:0-4842 GCA_041617575.1 Nitrospirales bacterium
GGCCCGCGAAAATCGGCATGCCCCCCGGTCGTCGACAACATACAAATGGCCAGTTGTAAGCGTGGCCCGAGTAGCACCCCCTGCTCTACTAGCCGCTTCAAGACCTGAGTTGCGCCCCCAACATCTCTGAGTGTCGTCACCCCACCCTCGACTAGCGTCCGATAAAGAATACGCTCCGCCCAAAACGGCGCCTCCGGAGAATTCATACGGTCCAGATTCTCATTCCCAATACCCCACA
Organism: Nitrospirales bacterium; assembly: GCA_041617575.1. Taxonomy (GTDB): domain Bacteria; phylum Nitrospirota; class Nitrospiria; order Nitrospirales; family UBA8639; genus Nitrospira_E. The sequence goes on from JBFJON010000167.1 coordinate 239, forward strand.
ATGCCACATGGCCATGACAGTCAATCAAACCTGGAGTCACGGTATATGCCGTACAGTCAACGCGCTGCACCTCAGAACCCTGTGGATGGGTAGGCTTGTGAGGATGTACGGCTTTGATCATGGCCCCATCAACCCAGACGTCCATCCGTTCCTGTATGGCCTCAGCCGTAGCCGACGTCCCGTCATACAATTTCTGAATATTTGAGAGAATAATCATGTTAATCCTTAAAATAAATGAACCTCCCGTTCCAGGAATATTAATGTGTTCTTTTACCCTAAACAACTCCTGGGTAAGCGAAGAGATGCAAGATTATACACTGCCCCCAGTCCATTTCTGATCCCGTGTGGGTCCATCCTGTACTTTTGTGGACATTTCCGGAAAAAGGAGAAACTCAGACTTTAGTCGAGGAAGCGTTTTCTATTTACGATCCAACCAGTAGGGGGGTACCCACCAAGCCTTCTTTATTTTGTGATGATGTCAACCGATTCTTCCTTGAAGCGTTACAGAAAGAACGAGCATGGCATGGAATTAACCAATTACCCATAACTTGGAGGAACATCTATGAAAACGTGTATGTGGACCATCGCAAGCCTGCTGACCTTGACTGTGGTAACTCCAGCTTTGAGCCAAGATTTTGGAGATGGGATCGATCGGCACCTGGATCGGAAAGGCGATAGGATCGACCGGCATTTGGACAAGAAAGGCGATCGCATTGATCATCGTCTGGATCGAAAAGGGGATCGGATTGAACAACGCTTAGATCAGAAAGGGGCGCGCATTAATGACCGTTTGGATCAAAAAGCAGAACAAGCTGCTGCTGCGGGTCATGACAAACTCGCCGACCGCCTTGACCGAAAGGGTAACAAGATTGAAAATCGATCAAAGGGAAAAGGCGACCGAATTGATCACCAACTGGATGTAAAAGGAAATCGAATCGACCAGCATTTAGATCGCAAGGGCGATCGCATTAATACCAGGTTAGATCGCAAAGGGGACCGTTTCAATCATCGCTTCGACCGGAGAAGCTCTCCCGGGAAAAAAGCCAATAACCGTTCACATTCCGGTCAAAGAGGACGATGAGATTTTCGTTGGCTGTTTAATTGAGCATGGAGATGCCACGAAAAAGTGGCTGATGACATCATGCGGAAGGCACCAAACACTGGATCAGCTCCGATCATGGGATGCGTTTTTTTCGGATGTCGAACGGAAAGCTTTCCGAATGGCTCAATTCGCCACCCACGACCAGGAGGAAGCTCTCGACTTGGTCCAAGATGCCATGCTCAAATTAATACAACGGTATGCCCACAAATCAGAAACGGAGCGGAAACCATTATTTTACAAAATTTTGCACAATGGCATTCGAGATTGGCACCGCAGAACCTGGATTCGCACTCGATGGCGTGTGTGGTTTGGACAGCGTCATCCGGAAAACGAGGAGGCTTCTGAAGCACCGTGGGAATTACTTCCAGACTCTACCATTTCCGATCCTGCCTCTCAGCTGGACCAAACCCGGGCGATGACTCTGCTCAAATCGACGCTTCAGATGCTTCCACCTCGTCAACGAGAAGCCTTCTTAATGCGAGCTTGGGAAGGGCTCGACGTTGCACAAACCGCCCTGGCCATGGGCTGTTCAACCGGCAGTGTGAAGACGCATTATTCTCGCGCTATCCATACCTTACGCGACCACCTTGCGGAATATGCGAGTATCATCAATGAAAAATGAGGTCCAAGAACAGAAGCTTATCGATTTTGCCAAGCAGACATTGGACCATAGTATCAAAAATCTTGATCAGGGCACGCTGTCACGACTACAGTCGGCCCGGCAAACGGTATGTTCAAATGCTTCCGAACCAGATTCGTGGCTACGACCAGCCTGGGCAATAGCGGCTGCCTGTCTTGTGATTTTCACTATCGCTTTGTGGAATACCGACTCTCCAAAGGTGACTGCTACACTTCCAATTGAGGATGTCGAAATTCTCGCCAGTGCCAATGGATGGGAATTCTATGAAGACTTAGAGTTTTATTCTTGGCTGGCGGAAAATGATCAAACGGGGTAGAAAATCGCTGGTGGCTTTCGCGTTCATAATCTGGGGAGCCCTCGTAGCAGCAGAACCCCCGACCCCCGTGGCTTCCGAACAGGAATTTTGGGAGTTTTTAGGTGGATGGGAACTGAAAGATGGAACCTGGGTCAATCCGTTGGAATCTTTAGGACCTGATGACGAACAGATTAGCGACGAAACCGTTAAAGATCGACCGTATTACCAAAAATTAGACAATGCAGATCATGACACGCCCATACCGACACAAGCTCCTGAACTTACGCCTCAACCTTAAAGAATTTTTCCTCACTTGGATGATCCTGTGGGGTTGTTGCTTTGCTCTCCCGGTATGGGGGCAAGAGGAGCTGCACAATCTGCCTTGGACTCAATTAGCTCCGGAAGAACAAACCGTCCTATCGCCATTCAAAGAACAGTGGGAGAGCTTTCCTGCATCCCGCCAACATCTTTTGCAAAACGGAGCGCAACGCTATAAGCAAATGACTCCTACCGAACAACAGCGAATGCGGAAACGATTCAATAGATGGAAAGCCCTTCCTCCCGAGAAACAAGAACGCATCCGGCAACGATTTAAGGCCTTCCGGCAGCTTCCACCAAACAAACAACAAATGCTCCTCGAGAAACGTCGCTGGTTTCAGGATTTACCCCTAGAACGCCGCCAGGAATTAAAAAATCGCTGGAAAAGCTTACCTCCCGAAAGACGGAAACAAATCCGAGAACGTATGAGAAAACCTCATGCCCGCCCTAATTGACCAAGGCGTTAAATGTCTTATGACCACTTTTCCGTAGCATTTTTTCTAGCGTTTCGGAAATAGTTCAAACGATTTTGCGGGAAAGAGGCAAACATGCTAGGGTGAGCCAATTGTGTATCGCTTTTGCTCTATCATCGGTGAACATCGTTAACGGATTTCGTTTTTACTACTCAACTTCCATAACAGGCTAACGTGTTTCCAGTATTGTTACGGTGCAAGCCACCTCTTTTCCCCATATTCGGTTCAAACGCCGCAAGTCTCCTTATCTCGTTTTCCCAGGTTTTCCTATAGGAACCTAGCCAATCATGACCGACTTTGCTCAGCGCCATATTGGGTCGACGGACGGCCAAATTCAAGAAATGTTAGGCACGCTGGGACTCACTTCGCTTGATGCGCTCGCTCAAGCCACGGTGCCACAAGACATTCAGCTTTCTCAGCCATTGAATCTCCCTATGGCCCAATCCGAAGAAGACATGCTTGTCGAACTGGGTCGTATTAGCACCCACAATCAAATGTACCGATCCTTCATTGGTATGGGGTATTACGACTGTTTTACCCCTCCCGTGATTGCCAGAAACATCCTGGAAAATCCGGCGTGGTATACGCAATACACGCCATATCAAGCAGAAATTGCGCAAGGGCGTCTGGAAGCATTACTCAATTTTCAAACGATGGTGGCCGACCTGACCGGTCTTCCGCTGGCCAATGCCTCGCTGCTAGACGAGGCCACCGCCGCGGCAGAAGCGATGAACATGTGCCGTGTACTGAGCAAGGTACAGGGTCACACGTTTTTTGTGGCTGAGGACTGTCACCCACAAACGCTGGCAGTATTACAGACACGAGCTCAGCCATTGAATATCACCATTAGTGTCGGCAATCCGGATACACTGGAATTCATTTCAGATCAAATTTTTGGCCTGCTTCTTTCGTATCCATCAACCGATGGCGAGCTCAGATCGTATGAAAAATTGGTAAGGAAAGCCCATGCAGCTGGCGCTCTTGTCGTCGCCAGCACCGATCTTCTTGCTCTTACCCTCTTAGTACCGCCAGGCGAATGGGGAGCAGACATTGCCGTGGGCTCCTCGCAGCGATTTGGTGTCCCTATGGGCTATGGCGGTCCCCACGCAGCGTTTCTGTCCACCAAAGAAGAGTTTAAGCGGCAGATCCCAGGTCGGGTCGTGGGGGTCTCAAAAGACACGAAAGGCAGGAAGGCCTATCGACTGGCCTTGCAAACTCGTGAACAGCATATTCGCCGCGATCGAGCAACCAGCAATATTTGTACAGCTCAGGTACTGCTAGCCAACATGGCAGGTATGTACGCCGTCTATCATGGACCCGAAGGATTGAAAGCCATTGCCAGCCGAATCCACCATCTCACCAATGTCACGGCGGAAGGCTTGCGCCGTCTGGGGTGCAAACTTCGGACATCCGCCTTCTTTGATACCCTCCGCGTGCAATGTCCATCACTCTCAGCCGAGGAGATCCTGAAGAAAACCCAGCAGGCCTCGATTAATTTTCGACAATTTGACGACGGCACATTTGGCCTTTCACTGGATGAAACCACCACAATCCAAGAGGTTGGCCAAATCCTGAGGGTGTTCTCAGCCAGCGAATCACAACCATTTTCCCTTGATCAATTTGCCAAAGAATCCAGCAACGCTATCCCAGCTGAACTTCAGCGACATTCGCCCTACCTCACACATCGCGTGTTTCACGAGTACCACTCGGAGCACGAGCTCCTGCGATATATGTATCGCCTGCAATCTAAAGATCTTTCACTGGTTCATTCCATGA